>CALGZA010000001.1 GCA_937934595.1 uncultured Verrucomicrobiales bacterium
CAACGGCATCGCATATGACGCCCTATTCCGTGTCAGTGGAGCCACATTCTGCGTATTCGCAGACTACCTCAGACCATCCATCAGACTCGCAGCACTCGCTAACCTCCCAGTAAACTACATATTCACCCACGACTCAGTAGGCGTCGGTGAAGACGGCCCCACCCACCAACCAGTAGAAACCGTCAGCGGTCTCCGCGTCATCCCAGGACTAGATGTCTATCGCCCAGGTGACCCAGAAGAAGTCGCCGCCGCATGGGCTGCCGCTATCGAAAAAAATGATGGCCCCACAGCACTCATCCTAACACGCCAAAAAGTCAGTAATCACACTGACGTTCCAGCCACTACCAGACGTGAAGGCACTCTAAAAGGTGGATACATCTTCAAAAAAGAAACCGGCGAACTCAAAACCATCCTCATGGCATCAGGATCAGAGCTAGACCACATCGTTACCGCCGCTAAAGAACTGGGTGACGGCGTCCGTGTCGTATCCATGCCATGCCTCGAAAGATTTGACCGCCAAAGCGCAGAATACAAACAAAGCGTCCTACCTTGCGAAATCTCAGCAAGACTCGCCATCGAAGCAGGCGTCTCAGGGCTCTGGTGGAAATACGTCGGCTCAGCAGGCAAAGTCCTCGGAATCGACCGCTTCGGAATTTCCGCTCCCGGTAACATCGTCATGGAAGAACTAGGAATGACTCCTACCCATGTAATCAACGCCGCAAAATCACTCTAAACTATCAACATGTTTAACATCTCTGATCTAACAGATCAACAAATCGAACAGATCAAGACCTGGGCAGAAAATGGCGACCAGCTAGCTGATATTCAGAAAAAAATTAATTCCGAATTTCAGCCCAGCACCGCCATCACCTACCTAGACACACGCTTCGCCATACTAGACCTCGGCATCGAGCTCATAGTGGAAAAAAATCAAGAAGAGGAAGAAGAAAAAGATCAACCCACCCCACTCACACCAATCGGATACGTCGATGCAACAGTCGATGAGATCATGCGCCCAAGCTTCCTCGCCAGCGGCAAAGTCACCTTTAGCGACGGCACCAACGCTCTCTGGGGAATAGACCAAATGGGCAGACTCAAAGTAGACGCCGATGACCCCAACTACACCATCGACGATGAAGACATGATCGCCTTCCAAGAAATACTCAGAGACAAACTAAAGAAATGACGTGGCACCATAAAATCCTCTACTTCGTTACCGGCTTCTTTGTAGCCATTACTATTCTCTACACACTAAGCTCATCATTACTAGAAAGGAACTTCCCTTACATCAATGAAGGCTGGAGCACAATCCTGTTAACTTCATTCGAAAACGTGCACCAGCATGCCACACCTCTCATAAAACTCGTAGGTTTTATCACCCTTATTGGATGCTTCATATCATTCTTCAAAGCATCACAATGTAAAAAAGAAAACTACTATGAATCAATCCTCCCACTCATTGCGTGCGCGCTACTAGCTCTTAGCTGCCTATTCCTAACCTGGGGCTATGCACTTGTCGGAATGCTAGGCTTATGCTCATATCTGTTCTTGGCTAAAACAAAGCAAAACTAAAAAACACAACGAGTTGACAACAAGATAGTAAGAGTAGCAAGGCAAGAGGAAAGCGCATAGTGGACTATGCAACTGACGAATAACGAAGCTAATCTTGATAGATTGTTTTGCACTTCAAAAAATCAGCTCTGCTCCTGGTCCCAAATATATTGAAACTACTATCAATCCAGAATAACTGTGAAAATGGTATAAGCGCTACCAATAAAGAATTAAAATTATTCGTGTTGACACCCACCATTTTTTTTAAAAATATTTTAATGATGAAACAAACAATCATTATTAATGATAGTTAGTGCTACATCGTCACTCAGCTTGACGGCAGCTAGTCTCACAATTAACCCATACACTGGTACAGCTCCTACTCCTAATGAAGGCACTGTATCAGATTTCACTAGCGCTTCAGACACTTCTTCTACTTCATTGAGCGTAAGCTCTACTGGAGCTGGAGACTCTGGATCCAACCCTACTACAACAAACACTAATACTGGCTACCATGCTAACTCTTGGTGCCGGAGAAACAGCTACATCCCAGCTCTTCTCATTGTCTACTCTAGGCAATGCGTTCGATGATGGCTTCCTCTTGAACTGGAATGGATCTACTGTATTAGATTTTGACTACGATGATTATTCAACTAATTCTGACTTCAATGCAATTTTTGGAGGCTCTTGGGAACCATGGTTTGGTCAAGGCGCTCCTCAGATAACCATTGACTCTAGCGGCAATTTATCTTAGTCAGCCACAGCCACATCAGCAGGATCAGGAGCTACTGCGGGTATCTCGGCTGGTGATACCGTCAATGTGCTCAACTATTTCACACCTGTAAGTTATGTCCCTAATGTAGGAGCCATTGATTACGTCAGTGGAGTTCAATTTGGTATTTATAACAGAAACCAAAGAGGTCAATGGAGTATGCCCGATGTAACCTTTACCGCATCTGCTGAAGTAGTGCCCGAGCCAAGCTCCTCATTACTTATCCTTTTAGGTCTTGCTGGAATCACCGCAAGAAGAAAGCGCTAATTATAACCGGAGTCTTTTATATATACTTAACACCCCACATTTAGGGCTAGTATAATTTCTCACTCATCAAAATGTATGTTCGTTCTTTTCGTTCATACATTTTTTTGTTTTCCCCAATTAGAAACTATCGGGAAGACCGCTAGAATTATTCAAACACGTGGCACCGTAATGAATTTTGTAACCGATAGATGCATTTTCTACTTACCTTAAAAGATCTACTTCCGCCACTCCACAGGCTTCTTCCTCCTCGGAAATAACGCCCTACATATCTCACAAACCGTCCCATCACAGCCCCTCGCAGAACAATACTCCCTACCGTAAAAAATAATTTGTAAATGCAACTTATTCCAAGACTCCTCAGGAAAAAGCTTCTTCAAATCACGCTCAGTATTCACCACATTCTTTCCATCCGTGAGCTTCCATCGCTGAGCCAGCCGATGAATATGGGTATCCACAGGAAATGCAGGCACCCCAAATGCCTGCGCCATAACGACCGAAGCCGTCTTATGACCCACACCAGGCAGCCTCTCTAACTCTTCAAAACTCCGCGGAACCCGCCCATCATGCTCGTTCACAAGAATATGTGAGAGCTCAGATATAGCCTTAGATTTCCTAGGCGATAAACCACAAGGCTTTATAAGCTCACGTATTTCCTCTACCGGAACCTCAGCCATATCAGCAGGATTATTCGCCCTTAAAAACAAAGCCGGCGTAATCTTGTTCACCCGCTCATCAGTACACTGAGCTGACAAAAGAACAGCAATAAGCAGCGTATAATCATCAGTATGATCCAGCGGTATCGGAGTCTCAGGATACAACTCCTCTAATCGCTTATGCACATACCTTGCACGGTCAGCCTTTATCATAACATCCTAAAATGGCACATCACCCTCTAAATCCAAATCAAAATCATCGTCATCATCTAACCCAGACTGTGAGTTTTTCATATCATCCAATAAACCAGAAACATCGTTCAAGTCAGACCACACTTCCTCTAACACATAAATAGGCGCTGAATCTCGCACAGCCAATGCCAAACAATCACTCGGTCGCGCATCAAGCTCTACTATCTTGCGCTCCATCAACTCATTCGCAACCTCCAGAAATATACGAGCAAAAAACAAATCACCTTCAGCCTTCACTATCACCACCCGAGTAACCTCAGCTCCGAAAGCTCCAAGAACACTACTGAATAAATCATGAGTTAGCGGCCTAGGCGCCTTTTCTCGCTGTAGCGCCATGTTGATAGACGCCCCAATGCTAGGATCTATATAGATAAGAATCACCTTCTCACCATCACCTAAAAAAACAGCACATCCTGACGGCGTCGGTAACAACGCAACAGGATCTACTTTTACCATTCCATGTTTCATAAAATATATCCAACCTGACTAATTACATAGTCATCCCGCCATCACAAGCTATAACCTGTCCAGTAATATAACGTGACTCCTTACTTGCCAAAAACGTAACCAAATTTGAAATATCCTCAGTAACCCCCAAATCTCCCAAAGGAATACTATTCGTAATACCCTCTTTAACCGCATCAGACAACTCGTCAGTCATATCCGTAGAAATAAATCCAGGCGCTACAGCATTACAGCATACCTTCCTCCCTGATAACTCACGAGCAATCGATTTCGTAAAACCAATCAACCCAGCCTTACTCGCAGCATAATTTGCCTGCCCAGCATTTCCTATCAGACCAATAACCGATGCCATATTGATAATCCTCGGATCCTCAGCCTTCATGAGCGATCTCTGAAACGCCTTCACCATATTAAACGCACCCTTCAGATTAGTATCAATAACCGTATCCCAGTCATCACTCTTCATCCTCATGAGCAAACCATCACGCGTCACACCAGCATTATTTACCAAAATATTAATTCCTCCATACTCAGCGATAATCTCCTTACCCAGAGCAATCACAGCATCATGATCAGCCACATCTATTGCATAAGCTTTTGCTGCACCCGCATACTCCTGATTAATCTCATCCGCCGCTCCCTGGCAGCTCCCCTCACTGCGGCTTATCACCACTACCTTTGCTCCCTCAGACGCAAAAGACCTAGCTATCGCCTTCCCTATTCCTCGTCCAGCCCCTGTCACCACGGCTACTTTGTTATCAAATGTTCCCATGCCATATTTCTCACATGTGAGAAGCCTCCTGCCAACCCAAAACATAAAGAAACATCACACTAAACCACTTTTCCTGGAATAAAATCATACATCCAGACGTCCTACTGATGAATCACATTATATTCACTATGAAAAAACACTACCTCATCACACTAACAATCCCCGTATTAGCCCTAGCATCATGCGCCCCTGTAACTCCCGAACTGGCTCCCACTGCCCCTATCCATAAACAAATTGCTCAGACCATAACAAAACCAAAGATTACCCCACCCCCCAACACTAAACAAATAGCACCAAAAATCACCCCCACTCACGGAATCCCAGGACAACCTTGCTGAGGCGGCCCTCACTAAACGGCAGTTAGCCAAATCAAACCAACAAAAACAACCCGCTTAAAACGAACTAGCGGGCCATATACTTGCGAGACGTCCTAACATACTTCTCAGCCCAATGCTTGATCTCACTCTGAGCTTTCAGATCCAAGGTCTTCACCACTCTAGCCGGACTGCCCAAAACCAGAGAACCCGGAGGAATAACCATCCCCCCAGTCACCAATGCCTGCGCCCCTATTATAGACCTCTCTCCTATGACAGCGCCATCCAAGACACACGCACCCATACCTACCAAAACCTCATCCTTAACCGTAGCCGCATGGATAATAGCACTGTGGCCTATCGTTACCAACTCTCCTAAATAAGTGCCATAATCATCAGATAAATGAATCACCGCATTATCCTGAACATTAGACCTCGGCCCCACAACAATCTCATTAATATCCCCCCTCAAAGTAGCATTATACCACACACTCGAATCTTCCTCCAAGGTCACTCGTCCAATAATATCTGCGCTACCCGCCACAAACGCTCTTTCATGAACACGCGGCTCATACCCATCATATGTTTCTATTGCCATAATTATTTATCTATTTCCGTTTCCTTGTTTTCTTAAAAAGACCGGCACCAATAAAGGCACCAAAATTAGAACCGCTAACACCCCCCCCGCATACTGCCAAACCTTGTGAGGAAATAAATACAAACTATAACTCCTATTGGGCAACTTCCATGAATCATCCATGAAAATAACCCAGTGCAGCGCCTTAAATAAACTATGCCAATCAATAAACATCCACACCCCAGCAATGACACCAAACAAGACAAAACTAGCAAATGCAGCCCCCCATACCCTTCTCCACCCCACCAAGGCAAAACCTAAAACTACTACTACAAAAGACACCCCCAAAACCACCCTAGACAACCCTAACAATGAACGCACATCCTCATAGTGAGCCACCTCCTTCTTATTCATCCTATAAAAACGCAACCCACCAGATATACCCTCATAAGACTCCTCACCCCAAAGACCACCCGTAATCTTACTCGCATCCTCATAATGCACCTCCTTAAGAGTTTCACCCATAGCCGCACGGTGCACCTTTTCCCAGACAATAGGATGAGACACCACCTGTAAACTCCCCAATAACAGAACCAAAACAAGCGCCAAACCATAAAACGGAATCATCCATCGCTTACCATTCATCTCACTCATATCAGCTTTTAACTCTACCAATTACCATCATCCCAAACGCCAGAAAAACACACAAAACAACAAACCAATCACCAGCCAAAGCATACAAAGTCCACCGCGCAGCCACCGGCACTCTTACATAACCAAATAAACTCCCATCAGTAAAAATACTCCCAGCGTCATCCACTAGCACCTGACTCTCACCAGTCACATCATCCACCACCCCTCCAGCTGTATCTATGATACAACTCACACCCGTATTCGCACTCCGCACCATAGGCCTGCGTAACTCTATCGCCCTAAACTTAGCATTTGCCATATGCTGCCGCGCAGCCTTGCTCTCACCAAACCAACCATCATTCGTCACATTCACTATCATCTGCGGCTCATCTCTAACAAATTTACGCGTCACACGCCCCACAGAATCCTCAAAACAAACCGCAGGTATCACCCCTACCCGCTCCCCATTAACCATCAGAGGCAAAGGCTCATAGCTCGTCCCCTTACTAAAACTCGCACCAGGATTAGACCCATAAAGTGCACTGTAAATACTAGCCCTAAACGGTATATCCGGAAAATACTCACCAAACGGCACCAAGTGAACCTTCCCATATATATCAAGACCTTCCACCTCATACAAAACCTCCCCAGACTCAGCCTCCCCAGACTCAACCCTAGGACCCGCTATAGCCAGCGCATTATAATCTCGCCCTCCATACTTCATCGCTAACTGAACACCCATCTCGCCCTCCACAGTTTTACCCTCATAAAAATTAGATCCAAAAATAACAGAATGCTTGCCACGCGCTAACAAATCATACTTTAAAATCTGCTCAGCCATCGGCATCAAATAAGCATTCTTAACATCTCCCTCATAAATCAACCCATGCGTCAAAGCACTCTCAGGCAAGATAACCACATCAGGCTCCTCTGCCGAATGAGCATCACCACTCTCCGCTGATCGCTCTATCGCTTGCCGCTGTAATCCATCAAACGCCTCACCAACCTCACGCGCAAACCACTCATAGTTCTTCACCTGCTGAACATCATCACCCCACTTATCATTTTGAGAAATATTAGCCTGAAGCAATAACACTCTCACTACCACACTCTCAGCATTCTTGCACTCCCTCAGCTTACTTATCCCATAAATAAAGCTCATAACAACCAGCCCAACAGTAAATACTATTTCCCAATGCGCCTTAAACTTCCCACCCTCGCGCGCCTCATCCACCAAACGCTTACCAAGCTGAACTAACATACTACATACCAACATCGGCAAAAACGACAACCCCACCACACCTACAAGATCCGCAGCCTGCGCCATCGTCGCCTCATCATGAAACGCCACCCCCAATCCATTCCAAGTAAACCCCGTAAACAACCACCCTCGCAACCACTCCAATACCACCCACAATGACGCATGCATCACCGCAAATCGCATCACCCTCAAAGAGGACCCCATCCCACCCATAAGATCAAAACGCCGCTTCGTACCAGCCAACTTCTTCTCCACCAACGCATCAATGCGAGATCTCTTCTCCACCTCGCCACCTCCAGCCCTCTCCCTCCAAGGATTACCCACCGTAGCCAGAAAAACACCCCACACACCAAAATACAAAGCCAAATAAACACTCAGACCAATCCAAGCAAACCAAGCCCCAAACGCAGGAACCGTATCCAAATCCCCCATAGCCAACAACCAATTCACAGTCATCAGCCAAAACAATAAACCACAGCTCCACCCCAGAAAAAACCCCCTTCGTTTCACCTTCTTGCTACCACCCTTCCGCCACAACCCTACCATTAAAGGCATAGCCCACACCCAAACAAATCCACCCACATCATAACCAGGAAAACACAGCACCAGCAAAAAACCACTCACCAAAGCCAAAACCAAACCTACGTATCTCTCTAAAAAACTCATACTCATCAGACGCTAACCTCCATATCATTAACTCCCACACAGGATAAACAAAAACAAACCAAACAACCCATCTACTTACCTATCCTCTCCTTCATATCAGCCCCAATAGCATCCCATAAAGACTCCAAACCAGCAGCCACCCTAACCTTACTCGCCACCAGATCCTCACAAGCCTCATCACTCCCAAACAAATAATACTTAATCTTAGGTTCAGTACCAGACGGACGCACCGCAAAAGAACTACCATCCTCTAAATCCACAATAAGCATCCCCTGCCTCGGTACCTCATCACCCTCAGCATCCTCAAAAGTCTCCGTCGCAAAATCTCTCACCCTCACCACCTTCACCCCACCAAACTCCCTTGGATGATCATCAGAATATGACTGAGCCAAATTCGCTATCTGCTCCGCACCCTCAGCTCCCTCCATCACCACACTCTTATTCACCTCCTGATGATAACCATACTCCCTATAAATATCATCTAACAGACCAGCCACACTCTTACCCACACTCTTAGCATAAGCCGCTATCTCAGCAAACATCACCGTAGCCATATTCCCATCCTTATCCCGCACATAATCCCCACCCATATAACCATAACTCTCCTCACCACCAAACACAAAGAACCTTGAATACTCTAACCTCAGCCTCCTGCTCTCATCCTCGCTCAAGTCCCTATAATCCCCCTCATACTTATCCACAGGTATCCCCACCTCATACTTTCGTAACTTATCACAAATAAACTTAAACCCAGTCAACGTATCAACCACATTAATACCAAACTTCTCCGCTATCTTATTCTGCAATGGAGACGTCACATAAGTCTTCACCACCACAGCCCTACCCCTATTCGAATCCGTCAACATCCCAATATCAAACATCGTCTTCACCCTATACCACTCCATCAAAGTCCCCGTCTGATTCCCATTAAGAATCTGCATCCTACCAGAATCATCACGCACTACCACACCCATCCTATCACAATCAGGATCCGTCCCTATCACTATCTCAGCACCCTCCCTCTCAGCCAAATCAACACCCATCTGCAACGCCGCAGCATTCTCTGGATTAGGAGAAGCCACCGTTGGAAACCTCCCATCCTGAACATCCTGCTCCGGCACCGTCAAAACCTCAAAACCTAACTCACGTAACATCGGCACCGCTACATGCCCACCCGTCCCATGAATACTCGTAAACACAACCTTCGTCCCATCACCACCCTCTAATAAATCCGGCCTCAACAAAGTCGTCTTCAACTTATCCATATAACGCCTATCAGCCTCATCACCCACAACAATCAAATCCCCCCTATCCACCTCAGCCACAGCCTCATAAGCCTCACTCACTATACCATCCACCTCAGCTATCACACCAGAAGCATGAGGCTCCACCAACTGACAACCATCATTAAAATACGCCTTAAACCCATTATCATGACTCGGATTATGACTAGCAGTCAGCACCACTCCAGCATCCAACTTAAGCTCCCTAATCAAAAACGAAACCTGTGGAGTCGCACGTGCTCCAGAAAACAAATAAGCATCACACCCCAAATCATTACATATCCTCCCACAAAACTCCGCAAAATCCCTAGAAAAATGCCGCGTATCATGCGCAAAAGCAAACTTCGGCCTACCCACCAAACCACCAAGCTCAAACTGCTTCTTAACATAAGAAACCATACCACGAATCGCCCTCCCCACATTATAAAAATTCATCGTCGCAGACCCCACACAAGGAAACTCAGGCCTCTCATTCGGCCCCCCAGCACCCTCCTCAGCTGCAGTCACCACCTTACCAATCGTCCTCCCACGCAGACCACCAGTACCAAAAGCCAGCGTCTTATAAAAGCGGTCATTCAGCTCCCCCCACTCACCAGCTGCCACCAACTCACTCACCGCCGCCTCAGCCACAGGACTAATCGCCCCAGCCAAATGATTCAGAATATTATCCCTTGATGACTCAAGAAGCTCACCATTAGCCACCGCGCTATCCAAATCCTTTGATAAAATATTCATGCACACTTCTTAAACACTCTAAAAACACTTGGCAATCCTTCCCTCACCTTTTCAAAGCCAATACCACAAAAAAATCTTCCCACACCACCCCCCACACTGGATGTTCCAGCATACCGCATAAACTTTAATCCATTGCTCCCCCAAACTTAAGCCATCTATACTTAAATAGTTTCTACCCTATCTACTACTGTGCCAGCATACAGATCATCTAACGTATTCGGTATTTTTATTACCACCAAAACCACTCCAAATAAATCAACAAATAGGCACTAAAAAAATTCTTTTTAAATCACTTGCACCCACCAAAATCTAATTTAATTCGCTTCACTCTCTCTAAAAGTAATACTACATCTCGGGCTAGACATTCGTAGAACACAATCCTCCATGACAATCTCAATACATCCATCCTCCAGCCTCCGATACTCCACAACCTTGAGAGAATGATAATAGTCACGTATCTTAAGGTCAGCTCCTTCGCCACCCAATAAGTCATTGCGCAGAACAAGATCCCCATGATTCCCATAGTAAAGACTAAGAGCCTCCTCTCAAATTGAAATACTCGCAATCTTCTCCATCGGATCCCTTACAACAAAATACAACACAGTCACCCCAATTACCGATGCCATTAACAGCACCGTCATGATCTTAACATAGAGTTTCATATTCTTAACAAACTATCTTAGCCCAAGTTTAACATCATATAAATATTGATACTAACTGTTAAGGAGTTAAGAGGTTTTTATTGTTCGTCTAGCACTACATTTTGTGATTTTTGTTAATTTACCACTTTTTGAAGCCCTCCTGGGCTACTGGTTATATTGAGCGCTTTGTAGATGTGACTTAGCTCTTCTTCTGGCTTTGTGGATTGTCGAATGTGGAGGGTTTTTCCGTCTCGTTGTTTAAAGGTTGCGGTGATGCGGTGTTGCTGATTGAGGATTTCTCGAAGGCTAGTCCAACTACTATTAATGCCGTGTTCTTTGAGTTGGCGACGTATGACTTGCACGGCTTGATAGGCTAGGACGGTGATAAATATATGCCCATCACAGCGGCCTTCTTGACGGTGATAGATGGGACGCATGCCGAGATCGGACTTGAGACTCCGAAAGACGGATTCGAGATCGGTGAGCATGGTGTAAGTGCGCCAAATTTTTTCGTCTCCCCAGTCTTTGTGTGTAGTGCGTAGTGTGTATACGCCCGGATCGGTGGCTTTACTTTCTTGCTTTGGTTGGTATTTCCAGTGTAGCTCAGTGACTATGGTTTTGCTTTCGTCTAATTCTAGGTCGATGTGGTAGTGGCCGGAGACGGTTTTGTATTTTTCTTTGAGCCGTCCAATG
>CALGZA010000002.1 GCA_937934595.1 uncultured Verrucomicrobiales bacterium
CAAAATACCCTCTAAAAAGCAATTATACCATTTGAACTGTTAGAATGAATTGACAGCACAACAAGATAGCAAGAGTAGCAAGGCAAGAGGAAAGCGAATAGTAGACTATGCAACTGACGAATAACGAAGCTAATCTTGATAGATTGTTTTGCACTTCAAAAAATCAGCTCTGCTGCTGTTTCCAAATATATTGAAACTACTATCCTACTATCAGCCCAGAATATCTGTGAAAATGGTATTACTTACCTCACCTGAGAGATAAACAAAAAAGGCCGCCTATTCATTAAAAATAGCGGCCAAAAATGGTCGGGGAGACAGGATTCGAACCTGCGACATCTGCGTCCCAAACGCAGCGCTCTACCAAGCTGAGCTACTCCCCGATCAATAATAAATCATTACTAGAATGCCGAAACATTCTCTTGGTGCGGCGGAGACTTATCCATAGTAGACAATTAATCAAGCTCTCTTTTTAAAAAAATGCATTTTATTTGCTTTTCATGGCATCTCTGCACCCAGACATACAACCTATCAGTAAAAAATTACTAAAATTGTGAATAATATGAGTTGAATACTCTGATAAAAAAATATACCACACACCAACTTAACTCGTTAAGTGTGTTGGTAATTAGCTTTTATCCTATAAATAACATAAGGAAATCATGCCTTATCAGTGTTAATTAACGGGCAAACACAAACTTCAGTAACTACTAAAAACTCATGAACCCACTGAAAAACATCAGAAATCATCAAACGTATAACCCGCTAGCATTCCTTCTAATCGTTATCGCTGTATACTTTTTAGCTCAAAATGCGCTTCTAGCTCAAGTTCACTATGGTGAAAATGGACTCAGACACCCATGGAGAGAAACCACTAAACGAGGACCAGACGCCGAAGTCCCAGGCTGGTATTATCAGCTCGGCCTCACAGGACTGCGTGCTGAACTCATAGCAAACCAGCCTAAAGCCTTGTTAGTAAGACACGTTTTCAAAAATACCCCCAGTAGTAATCTAGTAAAAGTAGGCGATATCATAACAGGTGCCGGAGGAAAAGCCTTCCAAAAACCGCACATCAACGGCACAGATACAGGCACACATGGTGCGCAAGGCCCAGTATCAGAAATGGCAGAAGCTCTAGAGCTCTGCCAACAAAATTCAGGCATACTAGATCTTAATATCACACGTAAATCCAAAAACATCAAAGTCACCCTCAATATAGGAAAAACCTACGGAAGCTACAGCCCTACATTCCCATATGATTGCCCTAAGTCAGACAAAATACTCGCAGAACTACTAGACTACATCATCTCAAAACAGTCTGATCTACCAGGAAATAACGGTGCCTTTGGTGACGGAGATCCTAACCATAATACCCTGTCAGTTCTCGCTTTACTAGGCAGTGGCGAAAAAAAATATCTGCCTGCTGTAAAAAGAAATTTACAATATATAGCCAAGCACATCGATGAAAATAAAGCCAACAACAATGAAAACATCAACTGGCATTTCATGGGTGCTGCCATTTGTTTCAGCGAATACTACCTCATCACCAAAGAAAAATGGGCCTTTAACCAGCTCAATAAATTAAAAACACTAATACAAAACGGTCAATACATGGACCGCTCACAAATCGATTTCATAAATGCTATCCCTGATGATATTCCTAATGACAATGTCAAAGGCCACGGTGGATGGGGGCACAATCCAGGGTTCGAAGGATATGGACCCTTCTCATTTATCACAGCACAAGGCGCACTCGCATACACACTCATGCACAAATGTGGAATCACCATCTCTAAAAAAAGACTAGATGCAGCCTACGCGTTTCTCCAAAGAGGCTCATATAATAATGGGTATGTTGGCTACGAAGATCTAGCTATCAGAGGAAAAAACACTGACTTACTAGGAGGCATTGGAAGAACTGGAGCCGCAGCCATCGCTACTCATCTAAATCCATTCCCTACCAGTATAACAAGAAGCCAGACAAAACTTCACACTGACATCATTCAACGATACCCTCAAAGCTTCCCAGATACACACGGCTCAGAATCAATGGGCATGGCATACATCGCTATGGGAGCTAGAACCAACCCCAAGAGCTTCCGTAAGCTTATGGATGCAAATCGCTGGTGGTTTACTATGGCACAATGTAATGATAAAACCTTCCATTATCAACCAACTCGCGACTACGGAGCATACCCTTCTGTAGACACTAGATTTGAAGCATCATGCGCTGTTGCATTCATATACAGCTTGAAAAAACCAAACCTTATCATCTCAGGTAAATCAACCTATAACGCACCTGGGCTCAAAGCTGAATTCTTTGACTTCGACATTAATCTTTCTAAAATACCAAACCTATCTAGAAGGATCCCAGATCTAACTCGTATCGACAATGAGGTCTCATACACTAGATCATTTCGTGAATGGAATGGCCTTCCTCGCACTATGAAAGATAACTTCGCCTCCAGACACACAGGAAATTTAGAAATCAAAACTGAGGGCGACCACACCTTTTTCCTCAAATCAAGCGATAAAGCAAAACTCTGGATTAATGATGAAATTGTCATCTACAATGATAGATCAAATAGAATGTTAGAGAGATTTCATACCATAAAAATGACAAAAGGACTGCATAAAATACGCGTAGAATTCCTACACAATACTGGTCCAGCGGGTTTAAAATTAAAATGGGCTGGACCAGGCATACAAAAAGAAATTATACCCTCCTCAGCCCTATCTCACCTAGATATTTCATACGGCATACCTGGACTCTCCTATGGAACAGTCGCAGGTAACATCAACACCAAAGACATAAACCCAAAAACTTATGTCACCACGACACTAAGTGAAACCGAAGATGACATAGCCACCAAAACAACAGAAATCTACACAGGACAGATTTACGATGCAGACGGTAATATCTCATTCACTGAGCGTATTGACAACAAAGCTAGGCTATACATAGATGGCGTTCTCGTCCTCAATGACGACTCACAAGGTAAAAGAACCTCTACCAGTAACTTAATGTTAAACCCTGGTTGGCATGACTTTGAACTTCGTATATCTAACGGCAAAGGCCTATCTGGACCTTTTACCAAACCTGGTTTCGGATATGACCCCAACGGAGGAACAAAATGGATTCACCCTTCAGACCCAGGAGATGGCAGCTTATTCAGAACAGGTATAAGAACCATAGACTCTAAAATCCCCTCCAGACCAAAAGCCTACTATTCATTCAATGATAGCGCAAACATCGGCAAAGATGACAGCGGTAACGGCTTCAACCTTACCCCTCTTCAGGTCATATACTCCAGCAATGGTCGCTCAGAGGGTGCTGCATCATTCAGCTTTAAAAACAGTAGACTCAATCACAGCAGCATCCCCCTCGGAACAAACTGGACCGTCTCAGCTTGGTATAAAGAACTCAGCGATACGGGATGGCGCACATTATTCCGTGGCACAAACCACCACCACCTTATCGTAGGCCGTAACTCCAATAAGCTAGGACTATTTAGACTAGATAGAGGATTACTAGACAGCGGTGCTTCACTGGTTCGTAAAGAACGCACCTGGCAAATGATTACAGCCGTCGGAACTAAAGATAAAGTTGACTACTACCTAAACGGCCTACTCATAGGTTCAGTTAATGGATTCACCGCTGACTCTGACGTGAAATGCATCGGTAACTATCAGTTAGGAGGTCAACGCTTCGCAAACGCTCTTGACGAAGTCTACCTCTATGATCGCCAACTCAGCCCAGCTGAAGTAAACGACCTCTTCTATGCCTCTGTTCCAAACAAAATCATACCTGCAAATAATGTGGCCGATAATAAGTTACCCAGCGTGCGATTCCCTAAAGATACATCACAGTTGCAGCTCATAATGATTGAGTCAGACATAGCAAAAGGTGAAGCGCGCGCGTTACACCAGTCATTTGGCCCAGAACTTAACGCCAGCTTTCAATACGAGTGGTCAACAGATCTAGTCAACTGGTACAAAGCTGACGGCATAAGTAAAGCAGCAGACGGCACCACAGCTACCGTCACTACCCAAGCAGTTGCCAGACGTATAATCGTCTCAGCCAAAGCCAACAAAGCAAACATCAACGTCTTCATCCGAATGGCTGAAAACTAAGAAAAACTCGCTAGTAACACACTAGCACATAGAATCACACACATTCGGCACCTTGATCTCACATCAGGGTGCCGTTTTTGCCTATAAATATTGTGATAAACCACCTGATACCTAGTAGTGAAAAAATCAGCTCTGCTGCTGTTTCCAAATGTATTAAAACTACTATCACCCAGAATAACTGTGAAAGTGGTATAAGTGCCGGAGCGCGTTTGTCTCTATCAAGAAGTAAAAAAGAATGATGCCGGCATCATGATTAAGGAATAACGAAGCTAATTTCCTTAGATTCGTATGCTCAAAAACAAATCAACTGAACTGCAACAATGAAATCCTCATTACCACTGTAAGTTCATAATAACTATACAGATGGTATCAGCTGCGAGCTCGTGATAACATGATCTGATTGCCATCAGTATCCTCACACATCGCCAAGTGAGGGGCTTCCCCGTTTTCTGGTAGCGGCTCTCTCTCACACTTACCACCATGAGCCACTATTTCGGCAGCACCTTCCACCACATCAGACACTTGAAAAGTAATTCCCGTCCATGTCCTCTTGCCCTCGCCACCACCATGAATCGCAATAAATCCTGAAGCTATTTGCAGCTCTATTATATGTGGATTCCGATTAGTCACAGCAGCTCCAAAGGTTTTGATATAAAACGCCGCAGCACGCTCAGCATCTGCAGCCCAAATGGTATATTTCAGTTTCTCTACTATCATCTATCCAGCTTAATTAAAATCAATCCAGTTACGAGCAACTTTACTCCACATTTTGAATCTGCTCACGTATTTTTTCGAGTTCCGTTTTTGCATTCACCACATGCTGAGCTAAAACCGCATCATTCGCTTTCGAGCCTATCGTATTAAACTCACGATTGAGCTCCTGACACAAAAAATCTAATGAGCGGCCCGCTGGTTCTGATAGGTCCAGATATTCTCTAAACTTCAGAAAATGGGACCCAAGCCGAGTGATCTCTTCAGCAATATCACACTTCTCTGCAAAAATACCTATTTCCTTCAGCAAACGCTCATCTGATAAATCAATATCAAGACCTGTTTCACATAACCGTTTGTGTAAATGATCCCTATGCTTCGTCACCACACTCGGTGCATGAGACTCCATAAAAGTCGCTTCTGCCTCCAAGATACTCAGACGCTTCAATATATCTTCCTTAAGGTGCAGACCTTCATCTCCACGCATCTTCATCAGAGAATCTAAACCTGCCTGAAGTGCTGGGAGTATGGCCTCCCGAGCAGCCTCAATATCAACTGACCGATCTGACATCATAATCACATCTGGAAAGCGGATGATATCCGCAGCAGTAAGCTCCAGGTTTAACCCACTATCAGCTATTGCATTCAGACGCTGAATCTCAGACTGCAGTGACAGCACCTTCTCAGTATCTATCTGTAACTTAGAAGAAGACTCAGCGGAACACTCCAACTGAATATTCATAGTAAGCCTACCTCTTGAAATTTTTTCTAAAGCAAGCTTTCGCAAATCTGCCTCTAACTCAGAATACGCGCGCGGCATCTGGACTAGCACCTCAGCCTGTTTACGGTTAATCGAGCTAAGCTCTACTCTCGCTATTAGGGAGCTCGTTGCGTGCTCACCCCTACCAAATCCGGTCATGGAATACATCTTATAATTATTTAGTTTAAGTTATTTATCTTCAAATGATTCATCATTCCCATCTTCGTCAGGTCCATTGTCCTCTTTCTCCTCAGGCTGCGATTCAAAGGATGCACCAGAATTGTAGTCGCCATCATCATCCACCTGCTCAGGAGCATCTTCATCCTTTGCCTCTTCCGCAGAATCATCAACGGTTTCAGAAAAATCCTCTATCTCGCCATCATCAAATTCTTCACCTTCACCATCACTTTCATGGCTATGATACTCATCATGCTCGTGGTCATGGTCATGATACGCATCGTGATAGTCCACATGATCTACCTCCTCAGTCGAGATCCTACCAGGAACAGGAACGGGAAGGGGACTTTGAGAAGACTCATTCTGTCTGTTAACATACTCCATCATCTCAGCTTCCTCTTGTGCTTCAGCCGCTAATTCTTTTTTATGATTAAAATAAGCAAGCCATATGCACATTTCATATAATAAGCACATAGGTGCAGCTAATAAAGAGAGCGTGAGAGCATCACCTGTAGGTGTAATGATAGCACCCACCACAAATATACTAAGAACAGCATAAGCTCTCGTATTACTCATCGTCTGGTAACTCAATAGACCAATTTTAACCAGAGTCATCACAATCACTGGTAACTCAAACGCTAAACCAAATATCAGAGTAAACTGCGTCGTAAACGTAATATAGTCTCCAATACGCCACTCATTATCCACACCCATCCCACCAGAATACGTATAGAAGAAATCAAGCGCCTTGGGTAGAACGACAAAGTAACAAAATAAAATTCCTATCAGGAAAAGACCAAAACCAATGATCATAGCCGGCCATAACGCCTTGCGCTCATTCTCTTTAAGCCCAGGCAGAACAAACTGCAAAATAAAATACAGTAAGAAGGGGAAAGAAATAATGATACCAGCAAAGATAGATAGCTTAATAGCCAACATAAAAGTCTCCGTCGGTTTCAGTGACTGCATGTAAACAACACTACCCTTAGCATTCAGCGTCGCATTCGGTAATTTCTCCAACAAGACCAGTAACAGATCCTTAGCCCTTTGATCAATTTCTGGGAAATCTTGAACAAATTTCTGACGCTTCTCCAACTCCAAATCCTTATCAGAGTCTTCAATCAACAAGGCACCTCGGTAATAAATCGCAGCTTCGGCATAGTGGCGAAGCTTCTCATCCTCAAACTGCGCATACAAATGCCGCTGCTGTTCCAAACTAAGTCCAGATGCCGCATAAGCCGTCTTCTTAGCCTTCTCCCAGAGATCAGGAGAAACATCGTCTGGTAACTTTTGCTCTTGTATCTCAATCCAGACCTCCTCCATCGGACTCCGTAAAATATCCAGCAAAGTACCACGAAAAATGTAACACCCAATCGTTGCGATAAACAACGTGATCACTATCTTTAAAATCACATCTCGCAAATCTTCGAGATGCTCCATAAAAGGTTTTTCACTCTCAACAGAGGATCCTACGCTCTCACGCAGCTTAAATAGTTTCTTGAGAACAAACATGCTCTTGGTTGGTATTACCTATAAACAAAATAGTAAATGAAAATGACTATTCAACAGGAACAGCTTTCGGGGGAGTAACAGGTTTCGTCTCTGGAATCGGCACTTCCAATGGCTTTATAGATTCAGGAAGCTCACGTAACATAGGAATTTCTATACCATTTGTTTCCAATGGAATAATTGGAGTGGCTTGAGGCTCCTCCACTGGGATAGCCCTAGCCGGTGCCTCTGGTTCTCTATCATTATTTTGAAGATCTCTAGGTATAACAACCTCAGGAACAGTAACCTCCTCCACCAAAATGGCCCTACCGGGAGCTTTAGGCTTAACTGGCTTACTTGGCTCCTCATCTAAATCATCCGGAATAATAAGTGCCTTCTGAGACAACACATGCCTCGTCGTCGAATCACTCTTTAGCCCATTAAAGAAAGCCGGCACCATAGGGCCCGCCTTTTTACCACCACTAACCTGCTCATGTGGTGACCCCTCATAAAGCACAGCAAATGCATACTTAGGCTTTGTTAATGGAAAAAAACCTGCAAACCAAGCCAAACCCTGCTGCTTACTCGCTGGGCCCCACTGAGCAGTTCCTGTCTTTCCACACAGAACAGAATATGAAATAGCAGCCTTTTTACCTGTTCCATACTTAGAATTTACCACCTCATACATACCTTGCTTTATGATATTCACCGTTTTTTTACTAATACGTAGCTTGCGCTTATCGATAGGCTTACTTGCCATCGTAATCACGCCTCTCCTATTTTGAAGCTGCTTAATAAGATGCAACTGTGGCAAAACGCCATTGTTAGCCAAACCAGCCATACTCTGAGCAACCTGAAGCGGAGTAGCAAGTATAGCACCCTGACCAATCGATGCGTTTGCTATATCACCCTGCTTAATTCCCCGTCTAAAACGCTTTTGAGCATACTCCTCCGTTAAAATACTTCCCGCACTCTCGCCTTCCAGCGGTAAACCTGTCTTGATACCATACCCTAGACGGGTCGCTATATTCATAAACTCACCAGGCCTAAGACGCTCCGCTGCCAGCGAAGCCTGAATGAAAAATGGATTGTTTGATAACATCGTAGCATCCAAAACATTCATCGGTCCTCTACTACGTCTAGACCAGTCATACATCTTAATGTTACCAAGCTTAATGAAAGCAGGGCAATTAATTTGCTTATACTTCGTTATAGCTCCCGATTCCAGTGCCGCCGCTGCAGTCACTACCTTAAATGCAGATGCCGGCGGGTATGCTGCCTGAAACGCTCTCGCAAAAAGTGGCTTATCAGGGTTTTCAAGTAACACATCAAGATCTGTCTGCTTCATATACGGAACTCTCAGATTTAAATTATAAGACGGCCTAGAAGCGAGCACAAGCACCTCACCAGATTGTATATCTATGACTACAAAAGCACCACGCTTACAATGACGACGAAGCACCGACTCAGCACGCTTTTGCCACTTCATATCTATCGTCGTAACTACCGTCCCACCTGGGGCAGGA
Organism: uncultured Verrucomicrobiales bacterium; assembly: GCA_937934595.1. Taxonomy (GTDB): domain Bacteria; phylum Verrucomicrobiota; class Verrucomicrobiia; order Verrucomicrobiales; family Akkermansiaceae; genus Rubritalea. Next base: position 8,794 of record CALGZA010000002.1, read on the forward strand.
GGCGTATCATGCCGCCTCACTTCTACACCCTTACTATTGTATTGAAGCTTACGCAGTCCATTCTTACCTTTCAGAAGTTCATCAAATATTTTTTCTAGCCCAGCGCGGCCTTTCATCTCCCAGAACAAAGGATCTCCATAATTAATAGGCCCAACTTCAAGTTTACTACTCTTGCTACCTACATAGCCTATTACATGAGCCGCAGAAGATTTCTCCGGGTAAAGTCGCTGATAAATAGGATGTAATATAAGGCCATCCATCAGTTTATTATCATACTTTTTACGGTTATAACCTCTTACCACACGCTTAAAAGGTAGGGGCAACCAGCGACGGTGCTTATAGTGATCCACTATCTTTCGGTCAGAAATCTGAATATCAATTCCAAAAACCTCATTTGCTTTAGCTATTCTCTCACGCGTCCATTTCAGCACAAACTCATCTGACTCATCACTAAACTGGCTCATCTGAATCGCTGGATAATAAATAATTGTATTCTGAGCAAATGGATAACCAAAACGATCAGTAATCTGTCCACGAGGTGCTGGTATGGATAGCGTCATAGTACGCGCATCCTTTCGTGTACGGACACTAGCCTGGCTTGCCTTCAGATATTCACTTGCTTCATCATCCTCATCAGTCCCAGCCACAACATCAGGTTTTTCTGGTTTTGCTGTAGACTCAACATTTACATTCTGTGCCTTCAGTGGCAAAAAAGTTCCCATAAGCGAAGCTGCAACAAATAGCGCACTTACAGGTAAAGAATTTGGGAAGATACTTAATCGAAGTTTCTCTGTTTGTAGTAACTTTGGAGTGAACATAGGTAAATGATTCGCTGATCTTAACTAAGATACGGCAAATGTAGAAGCAATATTTCTATAAGTCCATAGAAACTGGTGATAATGACTTAATTACCTCACTTCATGCATCAGCCAGTTTAAGGACTTATCCCTTGACCTCAAGAGCTCTAACCGCTCTTATCTCGCAAGCAATTGTGCCTAATCATTTCTTTAATTATTATGATCAAATCATTATCAACCCTCACAGCAGCAGCCGTAGCATGCTTGATGCTATGCATCAGTAGCCAAAAACTCTCAGCTCAAGACGACCTTGAAGGTAAAAACATCAGCTCCGTAAGCATTAAATACAGTGGCCCCCAGACCGTTGCTAGACAGAGAATATTAGACAATATGTCCTCCAAAGCAGGACAAAAATACGCTTCAGAAAAAATAGACGATGATATCAGAAACCTCGTAGCAAAAGGACTTGTAGAAGATGTGGACATCTTTGTAGAAACAAAAGGTTCATCAGTGAAACTCATCGTTGCTGTTGAAACAAAGACCAACATCGTAGGTGTAGGTTTCCGTAACAACACAAAATTTAAAAGCAAAGAACTCCTTAAAGACCTAGACTTTAAACCAGGCATACCACTCACCGACAAACTCATCCTCACCGGAAAAAATAAAATTCTTAAAAAATACAACGCGTTCGGATTCCCAGATGTAGCAGTCAGACACAACATCCAACCAACGAATCGCCCAGGATTCTCTGACCTCATCTATACCATCGCTGAAGGACAAAAAAGCATCGTCCGGAAAATCAAATTTTCCGGAAATAACAACATCGCCAGTCACACACTTCGTAATCTCATGAAAACGAAGCAAAAAGGAATCTTCTCCTTTATCACCAAATCCGGAAACATAGACCTAGACAAGCTAGAAGATGACCGTGAACTCGTCCTAGAACACTACCGTAACAAAGGATACCTCAAAGTTTCATCTTCAGGTTTTTCACGTCTCCCAGTTAAAGATGGCAGAGTAGACCTCGTTCTTAACATCCAGGAAGGCCCCAGATATACCGTCCGTAATGTTGCATTCGGGCCCATGAAAATATTTAAAGCCGAAGAACTAGCCCCAGCTCTCACACTCGTCTCAGGAAGAGAATATTCCGCAAAGAAAATCAGAGAGGACGTTAAAACCATCAGAGCATACTATGGATCCAAAGGTTATGCAGACGCTAGAGTAAAGCCAGAGGTAAAGCCAGCAGGGGGTACTAACGTAGATCTCATCTACAAAATAACAGAAGGTGGCTTCTTCCGTGTCGGTAAAGTCACTATCGAAGGTAACAACATCACCAGAGACCGAGTAATCCGCCGTGAGATTCCTCTCAAACCTGGTGATAACTTCAACACGGTTGACATTGAAACCACAAGAAAGCGACTACGTAACCTAGACTACTTCGGACAAGTAGTCGTAGCACCTGCAACCAACCAGCTCAGCGGTTACAGAGATATCAATGTGAATGTTGCCGAAAAAAAGACTGGGCAGCTTCAGTTCGGTGTTGGTTTCAGCTCAGTAGACAACATCGTAGGCTATATTAATCTAGAACAATCAAACTTCGACATAAGAAACCCAATGGCATTCACAGGTGGTGGTCAACGATTTGGGATAGAACTCAGAGCGGGCGCTGAAACACAGAACTTTAAAATCTCACTCGTAGAACCATGGTTCCTCGGCAAAAGACTATCCCTAGGTGGTGAACTCTACTACAAAGGATCTCAATACTTCAGTGAGTTCTATGATCAACTCAATGCAGGTGGCGCTATCTACATACGTAAACCACTAGGAAAACGCTCCTACATCAGAGCAGAATACCGATTAGAGAAAATCAAAATCAATGTCGATAATGACACACCTGCTGCCTCAAGTTTCCAAGCTGAAGACGGTAGCTTCTTGAGAAGCACCTTAGGGCTAAACTATGTTTATGACAGCCGTGATGCTTTGTCCACGCCTAGAAGAGGTCACAAAGTAGATCTTGGAATCTACTACTCAGGACTGGGTGGGGATGTAGACACATTTGGACTAAGCGCTAAAGCAGCAAAACACTGGAACCTCTGGTGGGACTCCATCTTTACACTCAAGGGCGGTATCAATGTAACTGAAGGTAGTAATAATGTGCCCATCTTTGAGCGTCACTTCTTAGGGGGCGCACGTAACTTACGTGGATATGAATTCCGTGACGTAGGACCTCGTGATTTAGCCACTAACGAGTCTCTCGGAGGTAACACCTCAGCATACATAACAGCTGAAATGACCTTACCTATTGTAGAGAAAGTCAGGTTTGCTGTCTTCATGGATGCTGGATTTGTCAACGCAGACAGCTTTGACTTCAGCACCAGTGATCTGCATACTGACCTTGGTATAGGACTCAGGCTTAACCTACCTTTCGGCCCACTAGCCATTGATTACGCAGTACCATTTGACGCTGCTGATCCACTGTCTGATAAAGGTGGACAGTTTAACTTCTATATGAACTACGAATTTTAAACACGCCTAATCAGCCACTAAAGATTAATAAGAAAAACCCCCTGTTAGATTTCTCTAGCAGGGGGTTTTTAGTAAATAGTCACAAATACTGAATAACTTAACGAAGCCCTACAATACCTCGCACTCGATCAAGCACTTTCGTTGACTCTGCCCGCGCTTTTTCTGCTCCATTAGCGATAACCTCATGCACATAATCTAGATTATTCTCTAATTCCTCACGCTTAGCTCTTATAGCCGCAAATTTCTCCCAATACGCATCAAATAACTGCTGCTTAAAATAGCCATAACCCTTACCTTCCTCACCACTCAGTCCATGCTCATCAATCATCGTCTGAACAGCAGATTCATCAGCAAATAATTGATACAAAGCAATCACTGTCGAACCATCAGTAGGTTTCACATCCTCCACTTCAGCAGACGTAGTAACAATCTTCATAATGGTTTTTCGTAATGCTTTCATATTTCCAGCTAACGGAAGTGTATTTCCATAGCTCTTGCTCATTTTTCTTCCATCTAATCCTGGGACTACTGCTGTAGACTCCTTAATCTGTGCTTCAGGAATAACCAAAGTACCTTCTCCAAATTTATCATTCACTTTACCAGCAAGATCACGCGTGACTTCAAGGTGCTGTTTTTGATCCTTACCCACAGGAACCAAGTTAGCATCATACAATAAAATATCCGCAGCCATGAGAGCTGGATAGGCGAATAAAGCATGATTAGCATCTAAACCATTTTCTACCTTATCCTTATATGAATGACAACGCTGTAGAAGTCCCATAGGACAAACAGTAGATAATATCCAAGCCAGTTCGTTCACCTCAGGTATATCACTCTGACGAAAAATAGTTGCTTTTTCAGGATCTAAACCAGATGCCAAAAAATCTATAGCAAGTTCACGTACGTTTTCACGCAGTGCTGAAGCATCTGTCATAGAAGTCATCGCATGATAATCCGCTATAAAATAGAAAGCTTCTCCTTGATCCTGAAGCTTAACAGCAGGTTCCATCGCACCAAAATAGTTTCCTATATGAAGTTTTCCACTAGGCTGAAGTCCTGTAAGTATGCGCATAGTTGTCATCTAACTTAAGATGAATTGGAAAGCAACCACCAACATAGATTACCTAATCCAAGAACTTACCAGGATTTAAAATGCCCAAAGGATCCAGCGATTTCTTTATCGCTTGATGCGCATCAAAGACATCTTTCCCAAGCGCTTGCTTAATCCAGCGTTTCTTTGCCAAACCCACTCCATGTTCACCAGTGATAGCTCCATCATTATCCAGAACCCATGTGAATAGCTTATCCAGAGCCTCATCAGCCTTCGATTTTACTTCCGGATCAGCATAGTTTTCCACCATCAAATTCGTGTGAATATTTCCATCCCCAGCATGTCCAAAGCAAGCAACTGGAATACCTGTTTCTTCTTGAAGCTGAGTAGCAAAATCTACAAGCGACACTAACTTAGAGCGGGGGACTACAATATCCTCGTTCAACTTAGTAAGACCTGTATGCCTCAATGAATAGGAAAAGTCTCTCCGAAGTTGCCAGATACGCTCGCATTCAGATTCATTAGCCGCTAAATCAGTACGTAATGCTCCCAAATTTTTCACAAATACCTCTAACGCTGCTATCTCACTAGCAACTGAACTGATTTTCCCATCGATTTCAACCATGAGGTAAGCATCACCAGGTGGCAGTTTATCAGCGCCCAGGTAGTCTCTCGCCGCGCTCAACGTAAATCCATCAGTAATCTCAAGGGCACTTGGTAAAACGCCACTATCAAGAATAGCCTGAACCGCACTAGCCGCTTGAGAGAAGTCGGTAAACGAGGCTCCTATCATCGCTCTAGTCTCAGGATGTGGAATAATGCGTAAAACAGCTTCAGTAATGATACCGAGCATACCTTCAGAACCACAGATCAGCGTTGATAAATCAAAACCTGTTTTATTTTTGTGACATCGTCCACCCAGTTTAAGTATTTTTCCCATTGCTGTAACAACTGTAAGACCTAGAACATACTGCTTTGTAACTCCGTATTTTAAGCAACGTGGTCCACCGGCATTAGTCGCTATATTTCCCCCTAAAGAACATTCTCTGAGTGATGCAGGATCTGGCGGATAATACCACCCCAAATCACGCGCTGCATCTTGTAGATCACCAGTAATTACTCCTGGCTGCACAACAGCACAGCCATCTGCAGGGTTCAGTTCTATGATCTGGTTCATTTGCGCCACAGACAGTGCTATACCGCCTTGAACGGGCACACAGCCACCAACATAGCCAACGCCTGCGCCACGTGTATAAACAGGAACCTCATTCTTATAAGCATATTGCATTACTGCAACTACATCCTGCGTGCTTGAAGCAATTACGACTACTTCAGGAGCAGCAGAAGCATACCACCTATCCGAAGAGTGTTCTTTCGTCATTTCATCCGATTGATAGACTATTTCAGAAGAAATTAGACCACAAAGATCACTGTAAAGCTTATTCATGGAAGTGATTTAAGAAATTCTATCAAAAATTGCAACATTCCCATAGATTTTTCAGAGAAAGTGGTTATTATAACTGTATGGACTTATTCATGGACATAATAAAAGAACGATTTACATGGGGCTTAGCAGTTGGTCTCATCCTACTCTTCCTTTCTTGGAACTCTGGTCGCAAAGACAAAAAATATCTCAGGAATGAGGCAAAACGCATAAAATCAGAAAATGCAGATTTACAAAATCACCTTAGCACCCAGCTAAAAATTAATGCTAAAGGTAATGAGACTCTGCAATCTCAGCTTACTGATATGCGCGACAGAAACGAAAAGCTTCGTGTAAATATTGAAAAAATCCAGCAGCAACCTGGAAAATCTGAGCAGCGTAAACTCGAAATCATGGAGACTGCTGTTAGCACAATGCGTGAGCAAGCTCCTGGCTTCGCTGCAGCTTGGGAAAAATCAATGCGTCTAGCAGAAGAAGATTTTCAACAAGCAGAAAGCGGGTTCAAAAAACTCATCCACAAAATGGTTCCTAACCTCCGCTCGACTCCAGCTATATCTATGAGTAAAGGCGTAGACAGCTCAGTTAATATTGAATCAAATAAAAATAGATAAACTTCCAACTCTTTAATCAAAAAAAAGCCTCGTGGTTTAGACTACGAGGCTTTTTTTATGTACAACAGGATAAGATTGAATGAACTTAGCAAATAATAACTTATACCATTTGAACTGTTAGAATGGATTGATAGCACAACAAGATAGCAAGAGTACTAAGAGTAGCAAGGCAAGAGGAAAGCGAATAGTAGACTATGCAACTGACGATAAACGAAGCTAATCTTGATAGATTGTTTTGCACTTCAAAAAACCAGCTCTGCTGCTGGTTCCAAATGTATTAAAACTACTATCAACCCAGAATAACTGTGAAAATGGTATTAGCATTCTAATTAACTATCGAGGAGCTACTGTAATGGTATACTTGCCAAAATCAGATTTAGCTCCAGAAGAACGTAGGATATAATTTAATATTTCACCAGCTGGGACATTCTTGAGCTTCATATTTATAGAGACGTTTTTAAATTTTTGCTTTTTGTCGTGAATTACAAAATTAGGAATCACTTTTCCTTTTGACTGAGTTTCTACACTCTTGGCAAGATCCCCTAAAGCATCTTTTAAACTAACTTCACTGACATCAATGAGAGGTATTATAATACTCTCAAAAATGCGCTTACGCCTTTTTAGAACACTATAGTTACCTCTTAGCTTCATCTGCTTCGCTAAGGCTATAGAATGAGCGTGTCTGCCATTCAGAGCAAGTGCTGAGTTAATTGCCTCTCTGGCTACTTTCATGTTTCCATTTTCAAAGGCTTTCACTGCTATACCATAAAAGGACTCTACTTGCTTAGCACGTGCTGCCCTCTGTTTAATCGTATCTTGAGCAGAGAGACTTCCTGTAGCCAATAGAAGACATGTAGTCCATTTTATTAAAGTAGTAATAGATTTCATAAGATGATTAGAATTTATATTGATTTGATTTTTAGTTTTGCTTCTGTAAGAATTCTACTTTCTTACAGGTGGTATATTACTTTAAATAAGGTTATTTACTCACATGGTTACTAAAAATCTTTTTAAATAAATAAAACATTTCTTCTTCTTAATGGTGTTAATAACCAAGGAATATGAGCGTTCCTCATTATGGTTACAGTTGTTCCACCGTGTGTATAGTCTGTTAAGAAACTATGAAGCGCATGAAGTATAACAGTGATATGAATAGAAAGATATTCACTGTTATTCTCAATCCACAGCTTATTCACAATGAAACTATGACTTATGCCTGCTTATTCACACCTATTATGGCGCACAAACGGAGATAGAAATCATCAAAATAGAGTGATAATTTCTTCGTCTAGTGTGAATGATATTTGCTAATTTTGCCTCTTTACTTCTAGGCTACATTTTAGAGGGTGGTGTGGCGGTATGAAAAGTGAATTGACCATATTTAACGAGCTTGTAGATGAGCTTCTGAAGTTAGAGAAATCTGAGCCGGTAGTGAAGCTTGGTGCTCCTGAGGGGATGAAGGATAAGTTTGACATTGCTGTGAGCGATGAGCCTATGTCTGAAGATGATTTCAAGGCGGTCTTGGGTAACGTTGTGCTAAATACTCCTCGCACAGCTAGCCGTTCATTTTTTAATCAATTGTTTGGTGGGAGAAATCCGGTAGCCACGCTTGGTGAGTTACTCTCAGTAATGTTGAATATAAGCATGTATACCTACAAAGTAGGTGGTCCACATGTAGGAATAGAGACTGAGCTAGTGCAGCAGATCTGTAGTAGGATAGGATTCCCTATAGAAGAGAGTGGGGGAACATTTGCTCCAGGCGGGTCAATGAGTAACTTTATGTCAGTCATCATAGCGCGCGATGCTTATGATCCAGAGATAAAGAATATGGGCGTATCTAAACGACTTATTATTTATACGTCTAAAGAATCTCATTATTCGATAGCTAAGAACGCTACGTTTGCCGGTATAGGTAGAGAAAATGTTCGCTATCTTCCTGTAAATGAAAAGGGGAAGATGAAGACTGAGGACTTAGAACTACTGATAGATCAAGATAAGAAGATGGGTTTACATCCATTTCTTATCAATGCTACAGCTGCTACTACTGTATTGGGCTCTTATGATGATATTGATACGTTAGGTGATATAGCGAAGCGATATGGCCTCTGGTTACATGTAGATGGAGCATACGGAGGTTGTGTGATATTCAGTGAAAAGCATAGGCATTTAGTGAAAGGTATAGAGAAGTGTGATTCATTTACGATTAATCCACACAAGATGCTGAGCACTCCGTTATCTTGTTCTATCTTTGTCACGAAACATAAACAACAGCTTGTAGAATCGTTTTCTCAAGATGCTAGTTATCTTTACCAGGGAGATGATGATTATAACCTGGGTAAAACATCTCTTCAGTGTGGTAGAAGGAATGATGCATTTAAGTTATGGGCACTTTGGAAGTCAGTAGGAACAAAGGGTTTAGAAAAGATGGTAAATCAGTTATTTTATTTAGCAGATGTAGCCCGTGATTATGTGAGCAATCACCCAGATTATAAGCTTTATAGCTTTGAAGAATCCACTGCTGTTTGTTTTAATTATAAAGATATTCCTTCTAAAGATGTGTGTAGTGCTCTAGCGGATCATGGGGCGTTGATGGTGGGGCATGGTTCTTTTGGTGATCAGAATTTCGTGAGGTTAGTTACAGTTAATTCTAGTCTAACAGAAAATGATATTCTTAATTTTTTCAAACATTTTGAGAAATTTACTGAAGAATATTATTTCTAACAGAATTTAATTTTTCATGAAACGAGGGATAGATATAGTGCTAGCTTTAGGGTCTTTAGTGTTTCTCTCACCTGTGTTCTTTATAGTTTCCTCTGTCATTATTTTAGTGGAGCGTAAATCTTTTTTTTACTCAGTCTAGATTGGGCTTAAAGAAGAAGGGATTTAAGATTTATAAATTTAGAACCATGCTCGATGATGAGGTTACTTTAATAGGTGGGGTATTGCGAAAAACGGGTATTGATGAGCTACTTCAATTATTCAATGTATTAAAGGGTGATATGAGCTTGGTAGGACCACGTCCGTTGATTGAAAGTGATATTGTTAGGCTGAAGTGGTCGGCGGATTATTATCAAAAACGGTGGAGTGTTAGGCCAGGAATTACTGGTTTGGCGCAGTTAAGCTTTCACTGTCATAGAAAACTTACGTGGTATTATGATAAATATTATATTGAGCATGCGTCTTTATGTATAGACTTTAGAATCTTCCTTCTTTCTCTAGCCGTTCCGTTTGTTGGAAAATCTAGAGTAAAAAGATGGATACACGGTAAATCATGATATGAATATTTTGGTAAATGGAATGGGCAACATAGGAATTACTCTGGTGTATGCTTTAATAAGATATTCTGATGATTTAGGCATTCAGAAAATTTATTTGTATAAGCGTTCACTCTACAAGTGGAATGAAGCTGAGAGGAGAAGTTTGCAGGACTTAGGTGTGATTATTTGTTCTGGTAGTTCTACGGAAGACGTTTTGCATCTTGATGATGTAATTGATACTATAGATTATATTTTTGAAGCGACTGCGAATGGTGTTGGGCTATCGAATCTCGAAAAATATAAGAATTTACCTAGGCTCAGAGGCTGTTGCGCACAGGGTAGTGAAAAGAACTTTGGAGTTCCATTTGCGAGTGGTGTTAATGATTCTAAGATAAAAGGTGAGCGTTTTGTTAATGTTGTCTCGTGTAATACACATGGAACAGCTGCTATACTGAGCACTTTTGCTGGTAAGTCCTTAGAGAATCTTAAATCTGCTGATGTGGTTGTGGTTAGGCGTTCAGAAGATATTTCAAATCATGCACGTCTGGTGTCTGGTAATGTGGTAGCGAGACATCTATCTAAGACTACTGGCACTCATCATGCTATCGATGTAGTAGATATGTATGAGACTCTGGGAATTAAATGTCCTCTTACATCGTCTGATATTACGACTCCTAGCCAACTGATGCACTCTGTGCGCTTCAATATAGAGCTTAAAAGGCCTTTGAAAGAAAGTTTAGAGTCATTGGTAGATAAGAGCGCGTACGTTGCAAAAACCCACAAATACGACTCTAATGTAATCTTTGAGCAGGGGAGGCGGCATGGGATGGGTTTCAGGGTCGTCTGTTTTCACATGCCATTGTAGTGGTTAATGATTTGCTTGTGACGGATACGGGAGTGAAAGGTTGGGCTTTTGTTCCGCAGGAGGGGAATAGTATTTTATCTACTCTGCATGCATTCATGTTGCAGACCGGTAAAGAAGACGTTAAAGACGTTCTTTACCGACTGCAGTCTGAATTACTCAGGGATGAGTGGTAGCTGGATCAATGATCCGAATTAAGCTTTTGCTGGTGTAATGCTGAGGACTTTTTCTACAATTTTAGCAACGGTAGGAAGCTGTTCATTTTCTATAGCGGGTGCGTAGATTGCTGGTGCATCTAGTGTGGTGACTCGCCTGATTGGAGCATCTAAGTAATCAAAAGCATGTTCCTGGATGAGTGTGATGATCTGGGCAGATACACCACAGAACGGTTTACTTTCATCCACCATGACGGCTCGGTTTGTTTTTTTCACCGAGTTGATGATAGCGTCTTGGTCTAGTGGACGAATGGATCTGAGGTCCACGATTTCTGCACTGATTCCATGCTGAGACTGGAGGATTTCTGCTGCATCGATTGCGTGTAGTGTGGATCTTCCGTGTGAAACTAGTGTCACGTCTGTGCCTTCACGTTTAATATCTGCTACTCCTAGAGGAATGGTGAAGTCTCCTTCTGCTGGATCAGGGACTGGGCCAGACATTCCGTAGAGCAGTGTGTTTTCCATAACATAAACTGGGTCATTATCACGGATTGCAGACTTCATAAGTCCTTTAGCATCAGCAGGTGTTGCTGGAGAAACTACTTTTAGGCCTGGGAATGCAGCGAAGAGACCTTCTGGAGTGTGTGAGTGCGTAGCGCCGACGTTTGTTCCGCCGTTAGCAGGACCACGGACTACGATAGGGCAGTTACATTTTCCGCCTGACATATAGCGGACGTTCGCTGCATTATTCACTAGCTGGTCAAAGGCAACTGAGTGGAACGACCAGAACATGAGTTCCATGACGGGACGAATACCTAGCATAGAGGCTCCTATTCCCATACCGATAAATCCAGCTTCTGAGATAGGGGTGTCTACGATGCGTTTGTCACCCCATTTATCCCAGAGTCCTTCTGTGACTTTATAGGCTCCGTTATACTGGGCTACTTCTTCACCCATGATGACGACGTTTTCATCGCGTGTGAGTTCTTCATCGAATGCTTCACGAATGGCGTGTCTGTATAGTAATTCTCTCATGTTCTTGTAAAAATTAATCGTTGAAAAAGTGGCGACCTGTATTGCCGGCTTCGGTGTTATTATCGACTTCCCAGTAGACGTCATCAAATATGGAAGAGAGGGGAGGAGCTTCTGCTGCATCAGCAAAAGCAACTGACTGAGCGACTTCTTGTTTAGCTTGTGTGTCTATTTCTTTGGCGGACTCTTCAGTAAGTATTCCTTCTTCGATCATGCGTGTTTTCCAGAGATTCACAGGATCATGTAGTTTTTTATACTGAGCTATTTCTTCAGGTGTGCGGTATTTCTTATGGTTAGCATCTGCTACGGAGTGTCCGAAATATCTGTATGTTGTGATCTCTAAAACGGTTGGTTTAGATTCATTATGTGCTCGATCTATTGCTTTTTGCGTTTTAGCACGAACTTCATAAATGTCTTCTCCGTTAACGACATCCCAAGCCATGTCATAGGCGTCTGCTCTCTGAGCTAGGCAATCTTTGTATGCGCTGGAACGTTTCTGGCTGGTGCCCATGGAGTAACCGTTATTTTCGATAATAAAGATGACTGGGATATCATGGAGTTCTGCGATGTTTAGTGATTCATGAAAAGCTCCTTGGTTGATAGCTCCGTCACCTAGGTAACAGAGACAGCATCCTTTGAGACCTTTATATTTCAGTCCGTATCCAAGTCCTAATCCGAGAGGAGTCTGGCCACCTACGATGCCGTGACCACCCCAGAAGTTTTTGTCTGGTGCGAAGAGGTGCATGGAACCACCTTTTCCTTTGGAGCTACCAGAATATTTACCGAATAGTTCTGCCATGCACTCATTCATGGTCATACCACAGGCTAGAGCGTGTGCGTGGCAGCGATAGGCAGTGATAACGTGGTCATTTTCTCCACAGAGTGATATGGTGCCTGCTGCTACTGATTCTTGACCGATATAGAGGTGGAGGAATCCACCCATCTTGCCTTGAGAATATGGCTTCTGAGTGCCTTGCTCGAAACGGCGCATTCTTGTGAGCGTGCGGTATATTTCGATTTTGTCCTCAGGGGTAAGACTCTTATTAATGTCGTATCCAGAGTAGTCTGGACTAGTAGGGGTCATATTCATAATAGATAAAATTATTGGGCTTACTAGGAGCATGCAGTCTGTTTATCATCCAGGCCATATCATGCATTCCGTAGTCTCTTTGATGCTGTTTGAGCATTATTACAAGACTAATCTACTGGGGGATAGTAATCGTATAACTGGGTATGAGCAAAGACATTTTATCTTAAAAATGTTGGTTTTGTTCCACGTGGAACATGTCTTCTTGATGTGGTTTGGCTATTGACCAAAGGTTCCTTGATCTCTATGAATCTGCGTATGTTTAAGTATCCAAAGAAGTATGATGTGCTTGTAATAGGAGCTGGTCATGCCGGTATAGAAGCGGCGTTAGCGGCAGCTAGAATGGGGAGTTCTGTGGCTATGCTTACACAGAACTTGGATACGATAGGAGCGATGTCCTGTAACCCTGCGATAGGCGGCTTGGCTAAGGGGCATATGGTGAGGGAGATAGATGCTCTGGGAGGGGCTATGGCATTGAATACTGATGCTACAGCTATCCAGTGGCGTATGTTGAACCAGAAGAAGGGGCCTTCTGTGAGGGCGCCTAGGGCTCAGTGTGATAAGAAGGCGTATCAATTTAGGATGAAACACCTTGTAGAGATGACTCCTAATTTAGATCTCCATCAGGGTAATGTGGCTGAGATATTAGTGGAGAATGACAAGGTGTATGGTATTAGGACTAGTTTACAGATGGAGATATCAGCGACTACGGTGATACTGAGTGCAGGGACATTCATGCGAGGGCTCATGCATGTGGGGCTAAAGAATGAAAAAGGGGGAAGGATGGGTGATGCTATTTCGACGGTGAGTGATAGCTTGAAGGATTTGGGTTTTGAGGTGGAGAGGTTTAAGACGGGAACTCCTTGTAGGATTAATGGGAGATCTATTAATTTCTCTAAGTGTGAGAAACAGGCTGGTGATACGCCTATACCCAAGTTTTCTTACATGCATGATTCCATTACTAGAGGGCCTGATGACATTTTCACTTTGAATCCTTGGGGAGATAAAATGTTCCACGTGGAACAAGTGCCGTGTTGGATTACATATACGAACCCGCAGACGCATGATGTGATACGGGATAATCTGCATCAGTCACCGATGTATTCTGGGAAGATTGAGGGTGTGGGGCCTAGGTATTGTCCTAGTATAGAGGATAAGGTGGTAAAGTTTGCGGAGAAGGATAGGCATCAGGTTTTTTTAGAGCCAGAGGGAAGGCATACTTTAGAGTATTATATTAATGGTGTTTCCACATCACTGCCTTACGATGTCCAGCTAGATTTTATTCGTTCTATTGAGGGGTTAGAGAATGCGGAGATTATCCGTCCTGGTTATGCGGTGGAGTATGATTATTGTCCACCCACTCAGCTTTTGCCTACATTAGAGACGAAGCAGGTGGAGAATTTATTTTTTGCTGGGCAGATTAATGGGACTTCTGGGTATGAAGAGGCTGGGGCACAGGGGTTGATGGCTGGTATTAATGCGGTGCTTAAAGCGCGGGAGGCGGGGCCTTTTATACTGGGACGTGATGAAGCTTATATTGGTGTGATGATTGATGATTTGGTAACGAAGGGATGTACTGAGCCTTATAGGATGTTCACGAGCAGGGCGGAGTATCGGTTATTATTACGTCAGGATAATGCGGATTTACGACTTACATCTAGGGCTGCGGATCTTGGACAGGGGATTATTACTGAGGAGAGGAGGTTGAGGACTGAGGAGAAGGTAGCTACTTTAGAGGAGGCGAGGGAGTTTATCCGTACGACTACCCATGAGCGCATGCGACTTGATGCTTGGTTCCGAAGGCCAGATAACCAGTGGGAGATTTTACCTGATGCTTTTAAGGAGAGGTATGACAGTGAGCTATGGGCAATACTGGAGACAGATTTTAAGTATGCGGGTCACTTGGAGAGGCAGTTAAGGCAGGTAGAGCGTGTGTCTAAAATGGATAAAAGGAAGATACCTGATTCGATTGATTATAGTGAGGTTAAGGGGATAAAGAATGAAGCTAGGCAGTTGTTGATTATGATAAGGCCTGTGACGATTGGTCAGGCGGGGAGGATTTCTGGGATAACACCAGCTGATCTGGCAATTCTTTCGATCTGGATTGAGAAGATGGAGAGGTAGCTGATTTTGAGCTTTAGTGAGACAATTTAGCCACAGCTTGTGGCTGTGGCTATGAATGGTAGGTGGATAGATTACTTAAGGCCTTATATCATTTTCACAGTTATTAAGGGTTGATAGTAGTTTCCATATATTAGGAAATAGCAGCAGAGCTGATTTTTTGAAGTGCAAAACAATGTATCAAGATTAGCTTCGTTATTCGTCAGTTGCATAGTCCACTATGCACTTTCCTCTTGCCTTACTACTCTTAATATCTTGTTGTGCTATCAATCCATTCTAACAGTTCAAATGGTATTAGTTGTATCTATTATGGTGGAGGGTTTGGTTTTTAGTGTAGAGATTTCCGGACACTTGATTTGTTAAGAAGGATAAGTGATAGGATAGGGTAGATACAGACTATTAGTATACCAGAGACGAGACCTATTGTATTCCCTATTTTCAAAGCGGATGATAATTCTGGGTTATTTGCCATGAGGAGTTGCTGCATTTTAACAGTATTTGAGTATGAGAAGGTGATGATAGCTACGGCCCATATTATTCTGATGACTGCCCAGATGTTACTGAGTTTGACTCCTTTAGATTGGTATTTGAGGAGTTTGATTCCGGCTATGATGAGTAGTATACCTAATATGATTTTTACTGTGGCATCGACATAGCTGTATGTGATGCTTTTTTCTAATAATTCGTTATATCCTTCTGGTAAATTAGTGATTCCTTTAGGCATCAATTCCATTAATTTAGAGCTGAAGAATGCCGTAATGCTTAAGAGTATTCCTAATGCAGCAAGTATGATGTGAAGGATTCCCATTACTTTAGGAACGCTGCTAGCTTTAGGGGCTAGCTGCGGGTTATTGTGTTGATGATTTGGCTGTGGTGTTGATTCCGGTGTTGTGTATGGTGATTGTGCGTTCGACATGGATTAGTTGTTATAATTCTTACTAGAGTTGTAAAGGAGTTAATAGTTTAGATGGTGGTATATGAATTACATTAAGTAACACAAACTACTTATAATGAGTAGTTTATGTTTTATTTCTGCGTATTTATACGGAGAAGTTTTGTGGGTATGTGCATTAGGTTTTATGAATGAAGGGGTATTTATTATTTTATTTTTAATGCGATGTTGGCTCAGAGTTTGTCGTGCCTATTTTGCAAAGTGATCAATTTTTTGTGTGAGCGGGTTTTGGTTGCATTGTGAGTCGATGGGTGGATAGTGTGTTTAGTTTATTTTATGCATCTTGTTCTTACAGTTATAGGGGTAATCATCATTGGTATGGCGTTACGGTCATGCCGGTTGAAGGTGTTGAGGAAGCTGGGGATGTTTGTGTATTTGTTGGCTTCTGGGCTGGCGATTTATTTTTTGACGGATAGTGTGTTTGTTGGCTTGTTGGGTATGTGTTTGTGGTTTTTGTTGCCTTGGTTAGAGTTGCTGACCCGGGTTCGTAATTTGCGTTTGCCACTGGATAATAAATTACAGCACCGGTTTCCTCCGAATGAAGATCATTTTCCGAATGCGGATGCTACGATAGCTGCGCTTGAGGAGGCTGGGTTTGAGCATGTGAAGAATTGTGGCTGGGACTGGGCTGGTGCTTCGCAGAGCTTTCAGTTTTTCTGGCATCCTGAGGAGCGTTGTCTGGCTGCGGTGTGTTTCTGCCAGCAGGCTAAGATTACGTTTTCTTTTGTTACGTTTAGTTCGCGGGATCTGAATGGTTTTATGTGGAGGACGAGTAATTATCCGTTTGCGCCTACGTTGAAGGAGTCACCAAATGTGTGGCATAATCATATAGGTTGTGGTGTGGAGACGGTGGATGCGATGTTAGCGAGTCATCATTATTTTATTTCACTGCATGGAGCTTGTCATGATGATCTGTGTGTTCCGTGTCCGGATAGTGTGGAGGAGGAGGTGGAGCAGGATATGCGGAGGCAGATTGATTTTAACTTGGAGAGCGGTATCATTAAGCTGACTGGGGATGGGAATTTTCAGTATACGTTTAGGGGGTTGTTTTTTCTTTGGAAACAGTTTGTTAAGGATATGATACGGTTGTGTTAGATGGTGGGATGATTTAGTGGGTGGTTAGGTGGTTAGGAAATTTTTTTAGATTATAGATAATGAGTATGATAACGGAAGAGATGATAAGAGAGGCGCTTGCGCAGGTGAAGTATCCTGGTTTTTCTAGAGATATTGTGGCGTTTGGTTTGGTGAAGGAGGTGAAGCTGGATGGGGTGGATGTGGAGGTAACGGTGGCTATTCAGACACGTGATGAGAAGGTGCCTGAGCAGATTTTTAAGGATGCGCAGGATGTTTTGAATGCGATAGAGGGTATAGGGCTGACGCGTGTTACGATAGATGTGAAGGATCCAGATGCTGCGGTTTCTGGTGATGGTGGGAGCTCTGGGGGTGGGAAGTCTGCTATTCCTGGTGTGAAGCGTGTGATAGCGGTGGGTTCAGGTAAGGGGGGTGTGGGTAAGTCAACGGTTTCATCGAATCTTGCGGTGGCTTTGGCTAAGGCTGGGTATAGGGTGGGTTTGTGTGATTGTGATTTATATGGGCCTTCTACTGGGCAGATGTTCGGGACTGATCAGCAGCCGATGGCGAATGAGAAGGATGAGATTATTCCGATTGAGGCGCATGGGGTGAAGTTGATGTCGATGAGTTTTCTGGTGACTGAGGGGTCGCCTGTGATAGTGCGTGGGCCTTTGGCGACGCGGTATACGCAGCAGTTTCTTAGGCAGGTGGAGTGGGGTGAGCTGGATTATTTGATTTTGGATTTGCCACCTGGGACGGGTGATATTCAGTTGACGATTGTGCAGACTGTGGCGCTGGATGGTGCGGTGATAGTGACGACTCCGCAGGAGGTGGCATTAATTGATGCGCGTAAGGCGGTGACGATGTTTGCTAAGGTGAATGTGGATATTTTGGGTGTGGTGGAGAATATGTCTTGGTTTGAGTGTGATGCGGGTAAGCGATATCCTATTTTTGGTGATGGTGGTGGTGTGAGGGAGGCTGAGAGGTTGAAGGTGCCTTTGTTAGGGCAGGTTCCTATTGATGTGCATACGCGTGAGTGTGCTGATGCTGGGATGCCTGTGGCTCTTTTAGATGCTGGAGAGAGTGTGACGAGTGCTGCGTTTGGTGAGGTAGCGGAGAGGTTGGTGGGGATTTTGAAATGAGTGAGATGGATAGGGATGAGTTGATGGCTGAGGTGCGTGATCTTGAGATTAAGGCGAAGCGGTTGTCTAGGGAGTCTTTTTCTGGGGAGTACCATACTTCGTTTAAGGGGCAGGGGTTGGATTTTGAGGATTATAGGGAGTATCAGCATGGGGATGAGACGCGGTTTATAGACTGGAAGGTGACGGCGAGGATGCGTGAGCCGCATATTAGGACGTTCCGTGAGGAGCGAGAGCTGAGTGTTATGCTGGCGGTGGATGTTTCTGGTTCTGGTAGGTATGCGAGTGGGAGGTTGAGTAAGAAGCAGAAGGCTGCTAGGATAGCGGCGGTGTTGGCTTTTTGTGCGAAGCATAATGGGGATAAGGTGGGTTTGCTTTTGTTTACGGATAGGACGGAGCTTTATTTGCCGCCTGCTAAGGGGACGAAGCATGTGCTGAGGATGATCCGTGAGATTCTTGGTTTTGTGCCTGAGGGTAAGGGGACGAGTATTGCGCATGCTTGTGATTTTATGATTAAGACGTTGAAGAGGAAGTCGTTGGTGTTTATGATTTCTGATTTTATGGATCATGATTTTTCTAGGAAGCTTGGTGCGATGAGTAGGCAGCATGAGACGATAGCGATGCGGGTTTATGATCCGGTGGAGGAGGCGTTACCGATGGTGGGGAAGGTTCATTTAACGGATCCTGAGACGGGTTACCAGACGATGGTGAATACGAATAATGCGAATGTGCGGATGGGTTATTCTAAGCTGAATAGGCGAAGGTTAGAGGGGCTGCAGAGGGTGTTTAGTAAGTATAGGATAGCGAGTATGGAGACGTCGACGGAGGAGGATTTTTTACCGGCTTTGCATTTGTTGTTTAAGCGGATTCATAAGTAGTTCTCTGTTGATTCATTGTCATTGACTTTGTGTCTGGAGTGCTTTCTTTTAGGTGCGGTTCATCCTGATAGTGTATGCTCTTTAATAGTTATCAATTCTGGTTTTTTTATTTGTTAGTCATCGTGGTTTATCGGTTTCTGTCTCATCGGGATCAGAATTGGTTGTTACTTGGTGCGAGTTATTATTTTTATGCGTGTTGGGATTGGAAATTTTTGCCGTTGATTTTGGTTACGACGTTGGTGAATTTTTATGTGGCACGTGATTTATCTGTTATGGGTCTGAGGGGTAGGAGGGTGTTGGTGACTTTTGCTGTGGTGGTTTCATTGGGGATATTGGCTTATTTTAAGTATGCGAATTTCTTTATTTCTAGTACGCAGGAGTTTTTGTTAGCGATTGGTTTTCAGGCTGATTTGAGTACCTTGAGTATTATTTTGCCGGTGGGTATTTCTTTTTATACGTTTCAGACATTGTCTTATACGATTGATGTGTTGCGTGGTAGGGTGGAGGCGACTCGTTCTTTGAGAGACTTTGCATTGTATGTGGCTTATTTTCCTCAGTTGGTGGCGGGACCGATTGAGAGGGCGTCTCAGTTGCTGCCGCAGATTGTGGAGAGGAGGCGTGTGGTTGCGTCTGATTTTACGGTTGGGTTGTCTTTGGTGATGACGGGTTTGTTTTTGAAGGTGGTGATAGCGGATAATGTTTCTTTTATTGCGAATGGGGCTTTTATGGCTCCTGTGGGAGCGATTACGGGTACGGATGCTTTGGTTGGTTTGTATGCGTTTGCTTTTCAGATTTATGGAGATTTTGCGGGTTATTCGTTTATGGCTTGTGGTGTTTCACGTTGGTTAGGGATTCATTTGATGGTGAATTTTGCGCGTCCATATTTGGCTAAGGGACCTTCGGATTTCTGGCAGCGGTGGCATATTTCTTTGTCGTCTTGGTTACGTGATTATTTGTATATTCCTTTGGGTGGGAATCGTGGTGGGAAGGTGAAGACGTATCGGAATTTGATGTTGACGATGTTGCTGGGTGGGTTGTGGCATGGTGCGGCTTGGACGTTTGTGGCGTGGGGTTTTTTGCATGGTTTGATTTTGTGTGTTTACCGTGCGCTGGGGAATCCGTTTTCTGGTGGTATGGGTAGGGTGGGGAGTTTCTTGGCTGGGTTGTTTTTCTTTCATCTTGTGTGTTTGACGTGGTTGTTTTTCCGTGCGGATGATTTTGAGCAGGCTTGGTATATGTTGTGTCTTATTTTGACTGAGCAGTGTGGGAGCGCGTTTTCTGTGTATGGGTTTTGGATGCTGGTGTTTTTGTGTTTACCTTTGGTGGTGGCTGAGGTTTGGAGTGATAGGGATGAGGGGCGGTGGTTGCATTGTTTGCCGTGGAGGATGCGGGCTGGGGTTTATTGTTATATTATGTTGATGGTGATTGTTTTTTCTCCGGCGATCTTGAGTGATTTTATTTATTTCCAATTTTAATGATTTAGTAGAGATGTCATCTGATTCGTATATAACGTCGTTTAGGCAGGAGCTGAAGGTAGTGGCTGTGGTGGTTGTGTTTTTGTTTTTGTTAGAGTTTCTTGCGCGTGTTATTGCTCCGCATTTGGATTATGATAGGATGCATATTAGTAAGTTTGGTGAGATAGTGGCTGATATGCCGGCTGAGGATAGGCGAGAGAGTGGGCATTTGTGTGTTTTGGGGAATTCTTTGTTGATGCATGGTTTTGATGAGGAGTTGTTTGGTGAGAGGTTGCCGAGTGTGGCGGTGACTAAGTTGACTCCTGTGGGGACGGCGGTGCATGACTGGGAGATGTTATTTAGGCGTTATTTGGAGGGTGAGGGTTCGTTACCTAAGCATTTGGTGATAGGGTTTGTGGCGCATCATATTAATGATTCTGAGCCTGTTAAGCTGCGTAGGATGGCGAGGCATTTTGCGGATGTGGGGGATTTACCTTATTTATGGGATCATGAGGCGTTTGATTTTCATTTGAAAACTCAGTCTGTGTTGTCGCATTATTCTGCGCTTATTGGGGACCAGCCTGAGCATAGGTTACGTTCTTTGGAGTGTTTGATTCCTGATTATAGGAGGGGTTTGAATAGGAATAAGGATTTTACGAGTCGTGTGGTGGTTGAGGAGTCTGGTGGTGCGAGAGTGGAGCCTGGGTTTAGACGGATGTCTCGTTTTTTGGCGAGGTGTGAGGGGCATGGGATAGAGGTTTATTTGGTTCCGATGCCTCAGCCGGAGGTATGGGATATGCGGCCTGAGGTGGGTTTGGCGGCTGCTGAGTATGGTGCTGTGGTGCTGGATGCGCGTCGTATTGAGGGTATGGGGGCGTCTGATTTTTCTGATGGTTATCATCTGGGTGAGACGGGTGTGGTGAAGTTTACGAATTGGTTAGCGGATGAATTTAAACGATTAGGAGTATATGGTGATGAGTAAGGAGTATGAGGTTCAGTTGGGTGAGAAGGTGGAGCGGATGGGTGAGGTGTTTGGGGAGTTTTCTGATTTTTGTGGTGGTGGTGTTTTGCCTGGGCTTGAGGTGTTTGCGAGTGATCCGGTGCATTATAGGATGCGGGCGGAGTTTAGGGTGTGGCATGATGGGGATGATTTGTATTATATCATGTTTGATCAGGAGACTCGTGAGAAGTATAGGGTGGATGATTTTCCTGCGGCGAGTGCTGAGATTAATGCGTTGATGCCTGTGTTGATAGAGAGGATTAGGGGAAATGTTGTGTTACGGAGGAAGATATTTCAGGTTGATTTTTTGTCTACTTTGAGTGGGGAGATGCTGGTGAGTTTGTTGTATCATAGGCCGTTGGATGATGAGTGGAGGGAGGCGCTGGGGGTGATGAGGGAGGATTTATCTGGGTGTGGGTTTGAGGTGGATTTTATAGGTAGGGCACGGAAGCAGAAGTATGTGGTGGGTAGGGATTATGTGGTGGAGAGGTTGATGGTGTATGGTGATGAGTATGTTTATAAGCAGGTTGAGAATAGTTTTACTCAGCCGAATGGGCGTGTGGCTGAGAGGATGCTGGAGTGGGCGGTGGATTGTACGCGTGGTAGTGAGGGGGATTTGTTAGAGTTGTATTGTGGGAATGGGAATTTTTCGTTGGCTTTGGCTCAAAATTTTAGGCGGGTGGTGGCGACTGAGTTGGCGAAGCCTTCTGTGGAGGCTGCGCAGTGGAATATAGCTGCGAATGCTGAGAGGAAGGGGTGTGAGGGTGTGAAGGTGGTGCGGCTGAGTGCTGAGGATTTCACGTTGGCTATGGGTGGTGATAGGGAGTTTAAGCGGCTGAAGCAGCAGGGTGTGGAGCTGGGGGAGTATGATTTTAGGACGGTGTTTGTGGATCCTCCACGGGCGGGGATGGATTTGGATTCTGTGCGGATGGTGCAGGGGTATGAGAGGATTGTTTATATTTCGTGTAATCCGGTGACGTTGTGTGAGAATTTAAGGGTGCTTTGTGAGACGCATGAGTTGGTGAGGTTGGCGCTGTTTGATCAGTTTCCTTTTACGCATCATATTGAGTGTGGGGTGATGTTGGTGCGGAGGTAGTTTGTGCTGGTTGTGTGGGGATATAGTGTTTAGTTATGTGTGTATAGATTATGAGACCTGATAAGAGAGAGATACATGAGTTAAGGGAGATAACGTTTACGCCTAATGTGGCGCCGCATGCTACGGGTTCTGTGCTGGTATCTTTTGGTGATACGCGGGTGATTTGTGCTTGTACGGTGGAGGATAATATTCCTGGGTGGATGAAGTATCAGAAGATTAAGGGTGGGTGGCTGACGGCTGAGTATTCTATGTTACCTTATTCGACGCTGGATAGGAAGCGGCGTGATATTACGCAGGGTAAGTTGGACGGGAGGTCATCTGAGATTCAGAGGTTGATTGGTAGGTCATTGCGTGCGGTGGTGGATTTGAAGATGTTAGGTCATAGGACGTTGTGGATTGATTGTGATGTGTTGCAGGCTGATGGTGGGACGCGGACGGCTTCTATTACTGGTGGTGCTGTGGCGGTTGCGATTGCGTTGAATAAGTTAGTGGCAGAGGGGAAGATTAAGCAGTCTCCGATGAAGAAGTTGATTTCTGCTGTGAGTGCGGGTGTGTATAAGGAGACGCCTGTGTTGGATTTGAATTATCCTGAGGATAAGGATGCTACGGTGGATTTTAATGTGGTGATGACTGAGGATTTGGAGTTTGTGGAGATTCAGGGTGCTGGTGAGGAGGCTACGTTTAGCCGTGAGGAGATGGATGCGATGTTGGATTTGTCTGAGGCTGGTATCCGTGAGATTGTTGAGCTGCAGAAGGCGGCTATTGCGGATGCGGAGAGTGCGAAGCCGGCGGATCTTCAGGGCTTAGCTGATGCGTTTAAGTAGGGGGCTTAGGGTGTTGTTTTTTTGTGAGTGTGTGTGGGCGCGTTTCTTACTGGATGCTAGGTGATGATGAATAGGAGTGAAGATGGTGGTGATGGGTTAGAGGGTGGTGCTGGTGGTGCGCGGTATAGGTCATCTGTTAGGGTGCCTGTGTTTGGGGAGGTTCCTTTGAATGTTTCTGAGATTGTTGCGGATTTGAGGTGTAAGGATGATCCGCCGTTGTGGGCGCAGTTTTTTAAGTATGTTTTGTTTGGGTTGTTTTCGACGTTTTTGTTTGGGCTTGTGTGGGTGATGGCGCGGGTGTTTTTTTCTGATTATATATCGGTTGATTTACCTGTTGATGTTAGGAAGGCTCATATGACGGTGGTGATGTTGGTTGCTTTTACGGTGGGTGCTACGGTGGCTTATATTACGAATCGGTTGTATGTTTTTTCTGCGAGTGAGAGGCATTGGACGTTGGAGTTTTTGATTTTTTTGGTGGTTTCTAGTTTGAGTTTTTATGCGGGGAATGTGGCTAAAGATTGGTTTATGGATATGGGGGTGTGTATTGATGTGGCGGCGTTGTCATTTGCGGTTTGTTCTGCTGTGGTGAATTTTGTGGCGCGTAAGTATCTTGTGTTTGGTTAGTTGTTTTTTGTTGGTTAGTATAAAGTTGACAATGAGGTGCTTAGCCAATACGGCAGTTGGACTGAATTGATTGGTTGTGATGGAGATGATGAATATTTTGAGAATGAAGGGTGACTGGTGTTTGCATTTGCTGGCTTGGCTTGCTGGTGTGTTGTGTGCTTTGTGCCCTTTTATTCATGCTTGGGAGCTGATTCCTTATATGCCGTTTCGTTTGGGTAATGGGCAGTTTGGGTTTAATTTGATTATTGTTTCTTTTTTGTTTTTGTTGGGGGGTGTTTTGGGGGGATATTGGTGGAGGTGTTGTCGGTGGTTAGTTGGTTCTTCTTCTGTGGGTTTGGGGGTTTTTGTAGGGGTGTGGTTTTGTTTTTCGTTGTTGGTTGCTGTGGGTTTGTTTGGTCAATATGTGTATCAGTATGGGTCGGTTTTGATTTTGTTAGGTGGGATTGTTTATGCATTTGTTAGGCGCTCTGGGGGTGTGGGTTTTTCTGATGGGGTGTGGGGTTCTTTGGTGGCTTGGTTGCGTGTGCGCTTTTGTTGTAATGTTTTTTACTTTGTTTTGTTTTGGCTGGTGGTGTGGGGGAATAATGTGATGGCGCTTTTGAAGTTGGATTTGTCTGTGTGGGAGATGGTTAGTGCGGTGGTAGGAAGGTTTTTTTTTACGGGGTTTTTGGCGGTGTTGTTATTTTTGATAGCTGAGTTGTGCATGCGTGCGAGTCCTGTGAGGATGCGATGGTGTGCTTGGTTGGTGTTGGCTTGTCTTCCTGTGTTGGTGATTTTTGATACTTTGCAGACGCAGGTGTATGGGCGGAGTGTTTTGGAGGTGGTGAATAATTTGACTTCGAATGGGTCTATTAATGTGGAGAAAGAGTTAGCTGCTGGTGGTTTTAGTGATGTTGGGGTGGTGTTTTTGTTGAGTTGCTTGGTGGTGGTGTATGTTTTGATGTGTTGTGTGGTTCATGTTTTAAGGTTTTACTCTGGGAAGTTGAGGTGGCGGGCGTCTTTTATTAGTGGGATTGTGTTGTTGGTTGTTTTTTATGGTTTAGCTGTGGGTGAAAAAGCGTTAGGGGTGGCTTGGAAGAGTATGTCGTCTAGGCAGCAGGTTTATAAGGCTTTTATGCTGCATCAGGGTGTGGTTAAGCCTAAGCTTGGGTTGGCTGATTTTGCGGTAGAATTCAGGGATGTGGCTTTTCGGCCGGGTAATCGTGTTGTGAGGCCTAAGAGTGCGTTGCCGGATATCTATATTTTTATGGTGGAGAGTATGCGCTATGATAGCATGGATTCTAGGACGACTCCTTTTTTGATGGAGATGAGGAGGGATTGTCAGGATCTACGGGGGACTTGGGCTAGTTCTAATGCGACGCATTTGTCTTGGTATAGTATGTTTTATAGTAAGCCTGCTGTTTTTTGGAAGCAGGAGTTGGGGGGGATTGAGGATAAGGGGAATTTCCGGGGTTCACCGTTATTGAATGAGCTTAAATCGATGGGTTATAGCTTGGATGTTCGTGTGGTTTGTAGTCTTGATTATAAGGAGTTTGGGCTATTGAATTTTGGGAGTGAGGGTGCGCTGTGTGATGTTTTGGAGCAGGTTGAGGATGGGAATGAGTTGGATGAGACTGATACGCCTGGGCGTGAGAAGATTATATTTAAGCGTTTGAGGGATTCGATTACGAATAGTTCTGAGGCTGGGGGTCATTTTTTCTTCACGGGGTTGGATTCGCCGCATTATAATTATTATTGGCATGATGATTTTAAGGTTCCTTATGCTGATTATAAGGGGGATATTTCTTTTCCGCTTTTTCCTTCTAAGCAGGAGGTGAGGTTGTATCGTAACCGGTATTTGAATTCTGTGGCATGGGTGGATTACCAGTTGAGAGAGTTTTGTGAGTTTTTGAAGCGGGAGGGACGCTATGATAATAGTATAATTGTGATTACGGGGGATCATGGGGAGGAATTTCAGGAGCGAGGTGGGTGGTGTCACTGCACGAGTCTGATGCCTGAGCAGACGGAGGTGCCTATTTTGATTAAATGGCCGGCTGGGGTGAAGGATGTGCCTAGGAGGGAGTTGGCAAACCATGTTGATATTTTGCCGAGTGTATTGTCATATTTAGGGGCTTCTGAGGAGACGATGAAGTCGATGAATGGGGTGGATTTATTGAGTAAGGTAGAGGAGAATACTGTGCTTGTTTCTACGGCGTTTGCGAATAAGGATGGTGAGACGATGATGTTGAAGAGAGGTGGTTATACGGCTTATTTTTCATGGGATAGGCCGTGGGAGCCGAGAGTTCCAACGGTGATGAGGCTGGAGCGGATCACAGGTGCTGATGGGAAGTTGATTAAGTTAAAGGGGGTGGATTATGAGGCAAAGTTAAGAGAGCTTTTTCCTGATGCTTATGAGCGGCATTTTAAGTCTTTGAAGGAGATTCGGTAATGACTCGCTGTTAGCTGTTGTAATGAAATATGAACGTATGAGATCAGATGGATAAACGATATCTAGCGAATCTGGACTTTTTGAGGGTCATAGCTGCTTATTTTGTGATGCTTTTCCATTTTAATTGGGAAGGGGATGATCCGTTGTCTAGGCTTTTTGCATATGGGTATATGGGGGTGAGTGTGTTTTTCTGTATTTCTGGGTTTATTACGCCTCTGGCGATGAGGTGGTCTGGTTATTGTTTGCGAGATTGGAGAAGTTTTTTGGTGAGTCGTTTTTTTCGTCTTTATCCTGCCTTTGCTGTGATTGCGTTGTTTGAGATTTTTCTTTATGCGAATGGGAGTTTGATGGGTTATGGGTATAAGTTTGATCAAATTACTTTTTACCAGTTTATGACTAATTTCACGTGGACTGCTGAGCTGTGTGAGCAGAAGTGGTTTTTGCCTGTTTTCTGGACTTTGGCGATAGAAGCTCAGTTTACGTTATTGATTCTTTTTGTGTATCCGCTTTTGAATCATAGGTATGAGGCTATTAGGGTGCTCCCGTTAGTGTTGTTGATTGCCTTGAATTACTATGTGGGGAGGGTGAATACGATATTTGGTGAGGGGGATACGATATTTCATTATATGGCTGTTTTTGGGATGGGTATGTCGGTTTATCTTTATTTCATAAAGCGCATTCGTGTGGTTACTTTGGTTTTTCTTTTGGCTTTTGCTTACTTTTCTTATGCTAAGAGTATTTCTAGTTATCAAGCGCTGACTTCACTGTGCACTGCGTGTTTGATGTTGATACGGCCTCAACTGGATTTTAAGATCGTTCCTTATTTGGGGAAATTTGCTTATTCGTTTTTTCTTGTTCATATTACCTTTGGTGGTGCAGCTAGTTTTCATATGAGGTTCTTTCCCGATGAATGGTATTTTCAGTTTTTGAGGGTGCTGATAGCTGGTGTTGTTTCATTTTTTGCTGCTTGGGTTTTTTATTATAAAGTTGAGCTTCCTAGCCATGAATATGCGCGAAAATTGAAGCACAAAAAACGCAGCTAGTTTCCTAGCTGCGTTACAGAGATTGAATATAATGTGTTGGTAATTTTTCTAGCTACCGATGTCGGTGCGGCCAGAAAGTGATGCGCCTTCGTCCATGCTGAGCATCTTGGTTTTGATGTCTCCGTCTAGCTTTGATTTTGGCTTGAGTTCACAACGGTCCGATGTGATGGTGCCTTGGACATTTCCAAAAAGCTTTACTTCACCAGCGATGATGTCGCCTTTGATCATAGCATTTTCACCGATCGTGACGTGTCCACCGTCTGATTTGATTTCGCCATCTATTTTACCGTCGATAATCATGTCGTTAGAGAACTTGATAGTTCCTTCGATTTCGATTCCACTTGCGAGAACGTTTGTTGCATTAGCCATATGAGAATCAAATTGCACTATCTACTGATGATAGCAAACAAATTTTAAAAAAGATTCGGTCTGATTTGCGCAGAGTATGGAGTGCGAGATTCGCTGGAGGAAATGGGGCCGATGCGTGGATTTAACTAGCTGTAGGGACTGATTTTTTTCTGGAGGCATGATTCTAGGTCAATGGGTTATATGATTAGGCCCATTGGTCTAGCCAAGTTTTTGGTATACGTTGGGGTTTAGGTGGTCTGCCGTCTTGATAGGTTTGGATGATTGCGAGAGACTGCTTGCACCGTACGAGACATGTTTCTATGCCTTTCGCGTGTATTTCGAATACACAATGGAATCTTGCTTTCCCAACAGACTCGAGTTTACCAGTGATGGTTAATTGGTGACCTAGTGTGGCTGGAGAGAGGTAGTCTATCTCGGTTTTCAGCACGACTGGGAATACGCCTGATTTCGCCATAGTGATGAGATCCATGTTTAGTTCTTCAGTGGCTAGTTTAGTGCGGCAGGTTTCTATCATTCTCAGGTAGGCGAGGTTATGAACCACGCCTCCTATGTCGGTATCAAAAAACATGACATCTTCGTGTGTTTGAAAGCTGGGCCTATTTTCATTCATGCGATGATCATAGCGATGGTATCAAGAATTCAAAGCATGGATCTTGTCGAGTATGGTATGTTGTGGTATAAGTGGTTAAATTTCTGAAGGTAAAACTTATACCAATCCAATAATGATAAAGCCTACATTACTCGCTCTGTTCACTTTTCTGTCTGTGATTCTCTCAAGTCATGGTAATGAGAAATATGTAGCGCCCAAGCATGTCAAAGTCATGTTTCAAGTTGATAAGTTGCCTATGGGTAAAGATACTCGGAAGCAGTTATCTAGGAAATTAGTTTTGCTCGCCAAGCGTGAGCACAATGGGAGTGCTATGGAACATAGGTTGACGGCTCAAATTCTGATGTTGGCTATCCGCATCGACAGAGAGAATGTTGCAGCGCGCGAACTTGATGCAAAGTTAGCCAAGGGGGGAAAATTACCCGTAGCGCCTGCAAAGGCAAAATTTAGGTCATTAAAATATTTGGACAAGACGATGGCCGCGCTCTCTCGCTTGGAGCAGAACGATGAGTCACAGCGTCTTATTGATTACTTGCGAGATGTTTATATCATGCTTGATAAGAATAGCCCTTTAGCCACTAAGCACAAGGAGTCAAAGGAGAGATGGTCTGGGATAGTGAGAGAATTTGATAGCAGTAAGTTAGTCGCACACAGGCCGGTAAAAGTCGTAAGGTCGGAAGTTCAGGACGGGAAAGTGAGACCTAAAGATTTGGCCACCAAGAAACCTGATCATGGCACAAAGCGACCAGATCAGAACGCACCCAAGAAAAGAGCCAAATGGTCAGCATTTAAGAGTAAGATTGAAGTACCGCTTACTACATTTGAATTTATTGATGAGCGGAAACGTTACAGTAATGAGATGGTGACATTAGATATAGATGTGTCGCCGAGAGGCGGTGAGTCTTCCACATTTAAGCTTGATATGAAGCCTAGCTTGAAGTCAGAAAAACATTCTCATTTTAAACGAGATATTGAGCGGCTCTTGAGATTACAGTTTGGCAAATTTGGCCATTTCAAGCTTAGTATTAAAACTGCAGACCGTCTGAGTGAGTGGAACCGTCATAGGCTATACTTTCCATTGTATCTGCAGCTGAAAGCTTCCGAGATGAACATGAAGCCTGAGAGAGATATTATAGCTTTGGGTTATGCCTCTGGTAAAAATGTGGTGCGCTACCATGATTTCTGGCAGGTGCTTAAAATCATCAGAAGTAGTCAATTAGAAGGCAAGCGAGTCCTTATACCTGTGAAAGCGGCCCGAGATATGAAGCAGCTTGTGGCACTTAAAGAAGCGGAATTTTTTATTAAGAACGAAGTTTTACTGGTTACAAGCTTAGACAGCGCTTTCGATTTATTAGGGGAAAGTAAAAGTCCGGCTATAAATGAGGCTTCAGAGGAGTTTGCACGTATTCAAGAAATGATAGGTAGCCGCTCATTAGGGCCGTTTACTGTCAAGAAAAAGCTAAGGACGAGGCTTAAAAGTATTCTGGTCAAAAATCCCAATCATTTTTCTGCAAAGATGCTTTTATTGCGTGGTGAGCTATCACGACCTAGTAAATTAGATACTTACTTTGTGGCGGATGAAGTTTCGAATATAATCAAAAAAGTAGCCTTTCTGAAAACGGCGGATTCTGAAAATATTAGTTATCATTATGTAGGTCAGCTCAAAAAGCAGCTTCAACTTAAAGTGAGTGAGTTAGACCCCCTTATTAAATCTGACGATAGGAAACTTACTAAGTCATTGACTGAAATTTCTTCTTTCTTAGATACAATAGCTAGATCTTGTCAAAAGCTAAGAAAACGAGAGAGTCACGGAGCACGTAAAATGCTGAATCAGTCTCTTGATAAATTTAAGAAAAAATTTAAAGAGGTTCAGAATATAACTAGTGAGATTAAGGAAAAGCCTTATAATCCATAGTGGCGACTGATCATTTTTTACAGGATTTATGTCCGTGAGTGTGGACTGGAGTCATTGATGATGAAGATGTGACTTGAGGGTCAATATGCGTGCTAGAAAAGTCTATTTGAGCTATTCCAGTTCACTCTACGATGCATTGAAACCTATGGATGAGGCGACTTCGAGGGTTTAAAGAGCGTTTGGTTTATATTCAGATTCCATGCTATATTTCCTAAGTTCTTTATGTATCTTCACTTGTTCCTCATAAACCTATGCTACGTTATAGTTAGGTATTTCAAAAATAGCCTAGGCGTCTCTTTTTCATTACGAGTTTGTGCATAGATTTCCTTTTTTGATGGCATATGCATGTTTTAGCTGTTGTTAGCGGTTATTTTCTGTAATTTTTTTACAAACGTGTAACTTGTTGGTTTACAGTGTAATGTTGTTTTTTTGGAGTTTTTGGAGCGTGAATGATTTAAATTTTACTTAATTTACTTGCAAAAAAAGCGGGTTTGTGAAAAACAGCGCCCGACCAAAATTATTATGTGTTCGTTCAGTTTACTTAACCTTAAAAATGCTTTGCGCGCCAAGCGCCAAAAAACAGCATCGATGACTCAGCAAAGCTTGCTGTCGTTTCGTTGTGTCTCTGTTGTTTTGGTTTTGGCTTGTAGTGCTTTACAAGGGGTAAATGCCCAAGACGCAAATGCAAGAGATCTAGCAACAAACGCTGTTGATACGGCTAAGAAGCAAATTCCTACTAACAAGGATGCACTTGAAAATCAGGCGAAGTTTCTTAAGGGTAATGCTATTGCAGCGCCGCTTCCAGCTGGTTCACCAAAGCTTGAAGCGATGCGTAAGCGCTCCAAAGCATTGCTTGAAAAGCACACTGCTTTCATGAAGGAGGTAAGCGCAGGAAAAGTTGATCCCTCTGCTTATCTGCGTAAACTTCGTCCTCAACATGAAAAAGAGGTTCAGAATGTCAAAAATCTAATTGGTCAGCTCTCACGTGAAGAAGATGTTGTTGGCCGGGAAAAAATAGCACAAGCACTATTTATTGCACTGTAACCAATAGGCCCTTACCTTGAGAATGCAAACGTCGGAAAAGGATACGCTAATAAGCTGAGCAAAGAGCAACAATCAGAGCTAGTTCGTCTTGAGGCCCTCTGGGCTGAAGCGACAAAAGAATCTTCACAAAACACACCTCAACTCATTACGGTAGGTGCAGGGCATGTGTATGCACTCACCAATCTCAGTGTTCCACTCACAGTCAAAGCTCCGCCATCTTCAACCGTTATTTTCCGCACCCATGGAGGTGGGTTTTTTAGCAATAAG
>CALGZA010000003.1 GCA_937934595.1 uncultured Verrucomicrobiales bacterium
AACAGGATGATCCGCCTCTTCTGCTGCATACTCAAGGCAAGCGGCGATGTCCTCAGCTTCAAGATAAGGAAAATCTTCAAGGATGTCTGCATGGCTTTCACCTGCAGCTAGTAAATCCAGCACGTCCTTGACTCGGATACGTATTCCACGGATGCAAGGTCTACCTCCGCATTGTTTAGGATTAAAAGTGATTCTTTCGTTCATGGTTGTAGTATAGTTCATTATTTCTATTTGGTAAAGGTTTTCAACGTAGCATTGCTGGGTGGGTTGCGGTGTGGATCTCTTTGAGCTTTCTGATGCTCACTTGAGCATAAATCTGAGTGGTGCTAATGTCGGCATGTCCTAGCTGATACTGAATAAATCTGATGTCGGCTCCGTTTTCTAGCATGAGGGTGGCACTGTACCTGTAACCTTTTTTCGTATTTAGTATTAGCACATTAGCCGTGCGATTACTCTCCGAAAAAAGGTTACAGGTACACCCCAGACCACTGAATAAAATAAGTTCTACCTGCCTTCCCCTCCCACTTCAACTCAACCTGATCATGATTTAACTTAAATAGCTCAGTCCTGTCTCTAACTTGAGATGCTATAGGCAGACTTAACACACAAAATCCAAATATGAACAAAGCTTTTAGTTTCATAACGCTTCGGCATGTTTTGAGCAACGAATAGTCAAACACAAACTAAAAAACACTTTTCCTATTTTAAGATTGCTCACCCACAAGCATACAATAAAACAATACAACTCATCTACAACCATACACCCACTAAAAACCAGCACCACTCATCACCCCTATGCAATCACCAAAAACAATAGCCATCATCGGAACACTAGACTCCAAAGGAATCGAACACCAATTCCTCGCAGACACCATCAAAGCACTAGGACACAAAACTCTCCTCATAGACCTCGGCAGCGGCTCAGAACCACAAATAAAAGTAGACATCACTCGCCACCAAGTCGCCAAAGCCGCTAACCTAAACCTCCAACCCATCCTTGACCGCCAAGACCGCGGCGAATGCATCGCAGCCATCGCCAAAGCCGCTCCCGCCATACTCAAAAAACTCCTTGCATCAGAATCCATCCATGCAGTCATCTCACTCGGAGGAGGAGGAGGCACAGCTCTCGCCACATCCGCCATGAAAGAACTCCCACTCGGCATCCCTAAAATCATGGTCTCCACACTCGCCAGCGGAAACACCGCACACTACATCGGCACATCAGACATCACCATGATCCCAGCCATAGTAGACATCACAGGACTAAACTCCATCTCCAAAACCATCTTCACCCAAGCAGCACACGCCATCTGCGGCATGGCAGAAGCATCCCCTAACCTCACAAACACCAAGCCCATCATCGTCGCCAGCATGTTCGGTAACACCACAGAATGCATCAACACAGCAAAAGAAATCCTAGAAAACGCAGGCTACGAAGTCCTCGTATTCCACGCCACAGGCACCGGAGGAAAAACCATGGAAGCACTCATCGAATCTGGCATGGTCAAAGGAATACTAGACATCACCACCACAGAATGGGCAGACGAGCTAGTCGGAGCCACACTCTCAGCTGGCCCCACCCGCATGGACGCCATGACCACCGCAGCCATCCCCGCAGTCATCGCACCAGGATGCCTAGACATGGCAAACTTCGGTGAACCACACACCATCCCAGATCATTTCGCATCACGCACACTCTACCACCATAATCCACAAGTCACACTCATGCGCACAAATGCTCAAGAATGCGCAGAACTCGGCAAAATAATCGCACAGAAAGCCAACGCAAACCCAGCACCCACTGCCATCCTAAACCCACTAAAAACCGTCAGCATCATCTCCGCTAAAGGCCAGCCATTCCATGACCCAGATGCAGATTCCGCACTATTCAACGCCATACACCAACACGCCACAGTTCCAGTCATCGACTACAACGAAGAAATAAACAGCCACACATTCGCCAAAGCAGCCGCTCTCAAACTACTCGAACTCATCAAAATCTCTAACCAATAAAAACCAAAATAAATAAAACCAATCCAAAAACCATGACCAGACACTTCGGAATATTCAAATTCAACCCAGACACTACACCATCCAAAATCAACGAATGCTTCACAGCACTCCAAAGCATGGTCGGACAAATCCCCGGACTACTCACCTGCGAACACGGACCATACAAATCAGAAGAAGGACTAAACGAAGACTTCACACACGGATTCATCATGACATTCGACTCACCAGAATCACGTGACGCATACCTCCCTCACCCCATACACGAAAAAGTCAAAGAAATCATCGTCCCCTGCCTCGAGCGAGTCATCGTCTTCGACTTCGATGTAAACAACAACAACTAAAACCACCGCCTAAGATAAATTTTCCACCCAGCTCACTCAATTGGCTTGATAGAATCTCCACCAGAGATGATCATCAGCCACCAGCCATGCCAGCATCACCTGCTAAATTAAATAAAATACTCATCCCTATCGCCCTCCTATTAGCAGGCGTCGCAGCTGCCTACACACTCATCCCCCTCGAAAAAGCCGTAGTCGCAGAACAATTCATAGGCTATCCAGACTCACACAAAAAAGCCCATGAACTCCGCATCTGGCTCCTCGGCGGACTCTGTAGCCTCCCCTTCATTTGCAGCATAGCATACTACTGCATGGACAGACTAGACCGCTACACCCTAAGAATATTCTTCAACGCATTCCTCATCTGCTTCGGAGCCCTATTCGCCATCATGTTCCTAGAAGACATCCAAGACAACCTATCTGACTTCCAACAATCAGACCAAATGGCAAAACTCATGCTCAGGCACTACATCACAAAAATGCCAGCACTCATCGTCTTCATCCTCCCATACTCACTCATGCTATCACTCCTCTGGGCTCTCGGAAAAATGTCAAAAAGCCAAGAACTCGTATCCATCATCCAAACAGGAAGAGGAGTCATGCGCTTCACCAGACCACTCGTACTCGTCGGAATCACATGCACCATCATCTGCATCATATTCAACTACCACTGGGCCCCACACGCAGAAAGCCAAGAAAAACTCATACTCAACGAAGCAAAAGGAAAAACCTCAAACGCAGCAGAATCAGTCGCATTCCAAAACAAACAAGACTCAAGACACTGGCTCGTAGGTTCATTCCCCTTCGCCCACTCACAAGGAAAACCCCTCAAAAACATCGAAATCACCACCCTCGATGAAAAACACAAAGCAACAAAAAAAATACTCGCAAAACAAGCCACATGGTCACTCAAAACTCGCCAATGGACACTCACAAACCCCATCACCTTTGACTTAGCAAACTCACAGCCAAACCACCCAGCTAAAGTCACCGTATCCAAAGAAAACATGATTACCAACTGGCAAGAAACACCCTGGCAAATCATCAACCCAGGACTCAAAGCTCCATACCTCGGAATCCCAGGACTCAAAAGCTGGCTAATCAACCATCACGACAACCCACTCTCAGACAAACGCTCCTACCAAACCCACCTCCACTACAGAATCGCACAGCCCTTCATCTGCCTCATCATCATCCTACTCGCAGCCCCACTCGGCATCGTCCTAAACAGACGGGGAGTCAGCGGCGGAGTCGCCATCGCCATATTCCTCTGCGCAGGCATGATCTTCTGCTCCACCGTATTCCCCACACTCGGAGAATCCGGCCACCTCCCACCCATCATCGCAGCCTGGGCCACTAACATCCTATTCGGACTCATCGCCATCTTCCTATTCTACCGCCGCATCAAAGGACAACCCATCTACCAAACCATCAAAAACCTCATACCAAACAGTCAATAAACCCTCACAAAAAATACCAACACACTAAAAATCATGGCACTACCAGAAGCTTGGTCCATCAAAGCACGCGCCCACCAATGCGCCATCTCAGAAATAAAATTCCAAGACCAACAAGAATTCTACACCGCTATCTTCCCAGACCCAGAATCCAGCGGATACCTCCGCATGGACTTCTCAATAGACGCCTGGAAAAACAGACCTCCAGAACTCGCCAAACCCTTCTCATTCTGGAAAAACACCTACGAAATACTACCCACAGAAAACCAAGAAGAAGCCGTCACCAA
The DNA here is from genome assembly GCA_937934595.1 of uncultured Verrucomicrobiales bacterium. Taxonomy (GTDB): domain Bacteria; phylum Verrucomicrobiota; class Verrucomicrobiia; order Verrucomicrobiales; family Akkermansiaceae; genus Rubritalea. The sequence goes on from CALGZA010000003.1 coordinate 4,096, forward strand.
AGAATCCGCTGAACAACTCCTCTCCAGACTCATCGAAGAAGACCATGAACACACCGAAAACGCTCGCTACATCCTCGCCGTCATGCTCGAACGAAAAAAACTCCTCAAAGAAACTGACAAACAAACAACACCTAACGGAATACTCAGAATCTACGAACACCGCAAAAATGGCGAAATCTACATCGTCCTAGACCCAAACATCCCACTAAACCAAATCGAAGCAGTCCAAAAAGAAGTCTCAGAACTACTAGACGCAAACAACAAACAAGAAGAAACACCAACTAACCCAGAAAAAGAAACCACCCCAGAAACACCAGAAACTCCAGAAACTAGCCAGACCACAGAAACCCCAACTCCTCCCACAGAACAAACCTAATACCTCCTCCAAAGTCGGCGACTCAACAACACCAACAACGCAATAAACTCCAACCTCCCCAAAATCATCAGCATCGATAAAACACCCAACGATGGAGCAGATAAAATCGAAAAATTTCGCGTCGGCCCCAGCTCCCCAAAAGCCGGACCTATATTACATATCGCTGACAAAACCGAAGACGCACAACTAATAATATCCAAACCAGGCTCCAACAAACAAATCACCATCGTCCCAGCCAAAAAGAAAAACACCGCCACAGAAGTCACCACATAAACAGAACGAATCACCTGATCATCAACCGTCCGCCCATTCATCTGTAACTTCAACACCACATTAGGCCGAAATCCCCTAATAATCTCATTCTTCATAGACCGGATCCATAACAACACCCGGCTCACCTTCAACCCCCCAGATGTAGACCCAGAACACCCACCAACTATCATCAACAACAAAATAACCTGCTTACACAAAACCGGCCAACTATCATAATCCCCCACCACAAAACCAGTCGTCGTCACCATACTTATCACATTAAAAATCACATCCACCACACACCCTGCACAATCACTCACAGAATGTGTCACCAAAATAACAACAATAGCCATCACCGTTATAAACACATACCAGCGCGTCTCCTCATGCCGCCTAAGAACCATAACATCTCGCTTCTTTAATAACCTCATATACAAAGGAAAACTCACCCCACCCAGCAACATCAACAAAGACAACCACAGCTTAACTCCATCAGAAAAACCAGTAATACTATCATCCTCAGTACCAAAACCAGCCGTAGATACAGCCGTCAACCCATGATTTATCGCCTGAAACAAGCTCATATCCATACACCACAAACCAACTATACATACCACCGTCAAACCAATATAAATCCTCCACAAATTCCTCATCGCCGTCCTCAAATCACTATTCGAAAGATCAGAACCATGAATCGATGACTCAAAGCTAAGCAACGTCTTACCCCTCGACTCCCCAGAAAATATCAACAAAAACGCACCCAAAATACCCATCCCCCCCAACCACTGACTCACGGACCTCCACAACAAAGTCGTCTCAGACAAAGCCTCAACAGAAACAAAAATACTAGCTCCAGTCGTAGTCAAACCAGAACAAGCCTCAAATATTGCCTCCCACCAACTCACCTCTAAAATACAAAAATAATGCGGCAATGACGCAAAAAACGAACACAAAATCCACCCCAAACCCACAACCGCTATAGCCTCCCTCCTATAAATCTTCTTATCCTTCACACCCCTCAGCCTAAACCTCCCCACACCATAAAAAACTGCCCCACAAAACAACGTGACCAAAACAGAAAACCACCACCCCTCATAACTCACCGCCATACCTGCCCTCTCAGAAGGAATCAACCATCCCAGCAACATACAAATCATCATACTCACCGCCAACAACATGACCAGCGTCCCCAATGACTTAAAAATTATACTAAAATTCATACTCCATAACCCACTACTAAAGCAGGAGGCACGAAACTACACACTTCCACCAAATTTACAACAACCAACTAATCACCACTCACCCCCCCGCCACCGCATCAACCTTAATCCTAAAGAAAATCTTCTCCTTGACCGAATCAGGCATAAACTTCGGACGCCCAGGCACACTCAAATCACCACTCACTGTCCCACCACCCACTGGCCCATCCCCACCATTCACAACATACCAGTCCTTCATATTCAACGACCACTGATAACTCACACTCAAAGGAACTACAGGATTAGCATTCACAGAATGTAACAACAACATACCACCATCAGACAGAACCTCTAATTGCGTAGCAACATTAAACGACTCAGGATCCGTCCCCAAATAATGCTCAACTAAATCAGATACCCCATCTCCATCAGAATCACCACCTGCTACAAAAGGAAATGCCCTCGTAGCTAAACTCGCTACATTACTAGAAACAGAAACACTATTCCCTATAAAAGAATACACTTTATACTGATAAAACTTACCACTCAGAGCAGTTGTATCCAAAAACGATGTCCTCCCAGCTGGTAACCTAATAAGCTCAGTAAACGCACCCCCAACTTCACCCCTCTCCAAAATAAATCCATCCTCATCACCTGATTCATCAGACCAGCTCAACTGAACCAAAGAACCCGCACCATTACTCGCTAACAAACTACCCGGACCCACAGGTGCTGTCGCCAGTATCTCAAACTTAAAAGTCATCGTCTGACCCGCTACACTTATATCATAAATACGCACCCCAGTCCTCTTCAAAACACCATTATCATAAGAATCAGAACTCGGAACCGTATCAGGACCAAGCTCAGACTGAGTAGCAGATGAATAATAATCACCTAGGTCACCAAGCTTACCCTTCTCTAAATCATACTCACCATCAGCCTGCTTCAGCGCTACCTTATAATGTTTTGCCGGCCATACCCCATCACCAGGATAACCCTCCTCAGTCAGCTGTGCAGACTCATCAATATGATAAATAGCCAGCCCTCCCTTACCATTTGTATTCGTCCTATTTTCTATCAACAAATACTCATCCGCACCATAACCATGCTTTATTTTATAAACCTGAGATGAAGTATTTGATGCCTCTATAGTATACGTCCCTGCCTCACTAATCAATGTAGGATTAACCCAGCCTAACTCAACCTTAACCCATGCACACAAAGGAGCGGGATATTTACCTGTCGGATCAGCTCCAAACGCATCCCCCATTACACAATGATTAGCAACACCTCGCCCTTGATTACCATCCCCGTTACTATCATCATAATCATAAAGATCAGGAATTTTAAAAATATGCGTGTATTCATGAGCAGATAAACTTAATGCAGATATCTTCTGCCCAGTTTTACCCCTCAACGCTGGCATCAAAGCATACCTATCTGCCCTAAAACCAGATGGAGACCTCCAAGATCTCAATATAATGTGCGAGTGAGACCATAACCGGTCCTTACCTTCCGCACCCAAATCATCAACACCTCCCACCTCAGCCCCACGACCTGAATGAAAAATCGTAACCGAATTAATCTTCCCTTCACCATCATAAACAAAATCACCCAGCTTAACATGAGGATTCGCCTTCTGCAGAGCAGATCCAGGCGTGTCAAGTTGAGTCAAAATCTCAGGAACAGCCTCATCCCTCAGTTTAGGTGCACCTGCTAAACCATAATTCCCACCCGCATAATAACTCTCCGGATGATCTAAAGTAATCCACTCCGTAACCACAGACTCAACATCCAAATTACCATAAGAGTTTCTTAGGAAATAAGACCTCATACTCCCAGACGGCGCTATCACAGCATCAGTCGTCGGAGAATTGAGCAAAGTCTCAAAATCCGCCTTACTCGGCAGCGCCCTATCCACATGATCAGAAAAACGTAACAACAAAACTAAATTTTTCCTCTGAAGCTGACCATAAGAACTACCCACCAAAAAAAACATTAAGGAGGTAATTATGGAAACTAATAATAAGCGTCTTTCTAAATATCCCCAATTCATAGTCAATATTCACAATAGTTCCTTATTCCCATCTAACCAGAAAAAACATTCATTCCGCAAATCCAGAAAAAACACCTCACACCATTTGAACTGTTAGAATGGATTGATAGCACAACAAGATAGCAAGAGTAGCAAGGCAAGAGGAAAGCGAATAGTGGACTATCCAACTGACGAATAACGAAACTAATCTTGATATATTGTTTTGCTCTTCAAAAAAATCAGCTCTGCTGCTGTTCCCAAATGTTTTAAAACTACTATCAACCCAGAATAACTGTGAAAATGGCATCATCTCTAAAAGAGAAAAAACCGCTTCAATAAATCACAAACCTCGTTTAACCCATCACATAAATTCACATAACGAATTCAACTTAAAACAAAAACATGATCACACCGCATCATACCACCACTAGAAAAACATCCCCCTAACTCAAGGGGATTTCATATATCTGCTCTATGACACTAAATTCAAAATAAAACTAATTCCTCCACACCAACTTCAACCCATCTAGCCTCACCCTAGCAGAACGAATCGCACTATCTAAATCAGTAATTTGAGACCTCAACTTCTCAATCTCAACCCCACTAACAGCCGTATTAACCTCTGCCAGATCCTCGAGTCGGCTCAGCTCCGCTCCCATCTTCTCCTGCATTCTTTCCACTCCATCACCCACTATAGTTAACATCTTAGCCTCAGCTAACTCCTCACACTTCGCCATCATAGCAGGCATTAACTTAGTCTTAAGCATCTCATTACTTAAAAGCTTCCTCAAATTACCCTCCCGTAACCTAACTTTTCTCAATCCAGCATTCTCACTAGCATCAGCCAAATTATGATCCACCGCCACCCTAACAGGCTTAGCTGGTAAAAACCGATCAACATTCAAAAACCCAGGAGCAACAACCTCAGCAACATAAAACGCCTCAAGATAAACACCCTTCTCACCACTAGCCTCCCACACTCCAAAACTAGCATTCCCAGTCTCACCAGCCAGCATCACATCAAGGGCACTCCTAACCAAAGGATGATCCATGCTAATAAACCTCACATCCTCTCTGCTCAGCGCATAATCTCTATCAAACGTAACCAGAAGCCCCTCCTCAGGAATATCTCCAGCCAAGTCCGTCTTCATATGAGTGACAGACAGTAAATAACTGCGCGAGTCCATCTCCTCTATCCCCAAACCCAAATGATCTAACAACCTCAAAACAAACTTCTCAAAACCCGGATCATCATCCACCGCTTCAATCCGGTCAATCATCTTCTGTGAATCATCTATTCGATAAGAATTGAGAGCCAGAAGCTTCTCCTGCCCACTCATAAGCTTCTTCTTCACATCCAGCATCTGCTTCCTTGAAAAAGTAATAAGATCATCCATACCCTCATCGCTATACATCATCTTCAGTAGCTCTAACATCTCACCGCAAGCACGGTAAACCTCAGTTGCACCATGAACATTATTCTCAAAAGCATTCAAACCCTCATGATACCACCTTGCCAAAACCTCACCATCAGTCCCAGCCTCATACGGCACATGAATATGAATTGCATCAGTCTGACCTATCCTATCTAAACGCCCTATGCGCTGCTCCAAAAGCTCAGGATCATCCGGTAAATCAAACATCACTAAATGATGCGCAAACTGAAAATTACGACCCTCGCTACCTATCTCACTACATAGCAATATCTGTGCACCATCCTCATCCGCAAAATAAGCAGCATTCCTATCACGCTGAATCAAAGTCAAGTCCTCATGAAAAAGCCCCACCTCCACATTAACCTCCTCTTTTAATGCATGAGCTATACTCTCAGCACGCTTCCGTGTTTTCGTTATAAGCAGAACCTTCTCTCCATCCTCACCTAACCCTAGCTCCTTGATCAAACCAGCCAGCCACTTCACCTTGCCACCCTCCTCCAGTTTTACCAAATGCGCCTTCCTATCAGGAAAACCAGAAAGATAATCCCTCGTATTTCTAAACATCACCCTCCCAGGACCAAACCCATCTAACAAATCTTCAATCAATTGATCCCTCGCATCATCATCCCCACCCACATAACTCTCCATCCCACTCTTAACTCGTTGAGAACTCTTACTAAACTTCTTAACCTCTGCAGCACTCGGCATATCACCTTTACTCAGTTTAGCTAATAATTTCGCTATAGACTCATACTCCTCACTCTCCTTCAAATAAGACTTCAAATCAGAAAAACGATCACTATCTAACAACCTAAGCCTAGCAAAATGCCCCTCAGGACCAAGCTGCTGAGGAGTTGCCGTCAGCAACAAAACAGCCTCAGTCTGCGAAGATATCTTATCCACCAGTGCATACTCAGCACTCACCTCATCCTCACTCCATTCAAGATGATGAGCTTCATCCACTATCAACATATCCCAACCAGCCTCCAGTGCCTGCCCAGAACGAACCTCACTTTGCGTTAGAAAATCAATACTCGCTATCACTAACTGACTATCCAAAAAAGGATTCACCTTATTATGCTCCTCAATAGCTAGGCATCGCTCCTCATCAAAAAGACTAAACATCATATTAAACCTTCGCATCAACTCAACAAACCACTGATGAACTAAACTCTCCGGTAAAACAATCAGCACCCTATCCGCACGCCCAGTCAAATGCAACCGATGCATTATCATACACGCCTCAATAGTTTTCCCTAAACCCACCTCATCCGCTAACAACACCCGCGGACGTACCCGCTTAGACACCTCACTAACTATAGACATCTGATGCGGAATCAAATCAGCTCGTGCACCTATAAAACCTCGCAGCACACTGCCCTTAATCTGACTATTCCTATAAAGTGACTCCACCCTCAACCTAAAATTCCTATAATCATCCACAGCACCACCTAACAACCTGTCCTGTGGCTTATTAAGTGACATGCTATCACTAAGCTCCCCCTCCTCCAGCACCCTACTCTCTGTCACATACAGAACCACATCGCCCTTCTGCTGAACCTCCACCACATCTAACTCCTCATCATCATGTGTCAAAACCCTGTCCCCCTTTCCAAAAATAACACGCCTCAATGGCGCAGAATCAACCGAATATTTCCGCCTCTGCTCAACAGCAGGAAAAAGTATATCTACAACACTATTTTCAATACTAAGCACCATACCCAGTCCCATCTCCGGCTCCGAGTCACTGACCCATCTCTGCCCTGTTGCTATATCCATGTACTCTTGAAATATCTTAAATTTAAAATGCTAAAACCCCTAAGAACAACCTCATCAGACCATTCCTTCTAAAAAGGCAATATCTTATTTAAATCAGGAATCAAGCCTCCATCTTTCTTTTTACCCTCATCTTTCTTTTTACCACCCTCACCATTACCACTTCCTGTCACAGCTTCAAAAACTCCTTCAACTGCTTCTAGCCCATTCTCCATCAAACCATTACCTCCCTTAGACCCCGCTCCTCCACGCAGAAGATTTAATAGAACCTTAGGATTCATAACCTTATTCTTATCCATCAGCTTCTCAATAATTTCTAAATTCGACCCCTCAGTATGTAACAACTTCTTTACCATTTTTGGATTCACAACCTGACCAGTCATCTTAAATATGTCTCCGATAGCAGCATCTATAGCAGCATTCACCAACCTGTCTTTAAGATCCTCAGTTATGTTATCTAACGTCCCTCCTATCTTAACCTTAGCCCACAAAAGACCATCCTTACCGTGCTTAAATACCTTACCCCTTGCTCCCGGAATTTTACTAATGTAAACCTCAGGAACCCCCACATCTAACAGCCCATTAATACGCTCACCCTCTATCCTAAGATAACCCTCCACTTTCAGCAAACCCGGACTATCCAATATAATATCCCTCAAAGTAATCTCATCCCTATACTTCTCAACAACACATTCAAATTTATCAAAACGTAACGTCTTATACTTAGGCTCAAAAAATTGCTTCGAAATCACATCCAGCAAAGGAAGCGCCATCAACGTCCCATCATTAATCTCTATTTGCCCCACTATCTTAGGCTCACTACCTCCATATGGCCGTATCCTAAAACTCCCCTCCACATCACCCCTCAGATGCCGATGCCAATTATCAGGAAACACATCCTGACACTTCAACCCCGTCAATACCCCCTTCATATCATAAAGCTGTCTCGCTCCCTCTGCTAAATCAACAACCCCATTCAGCTGAACCTCACCACTCTTAAATATCCTCATCGAAAGATCTTTCACATAGATCTCCTCATCAACAGAACTTATCTCCCCCTTCTCAATAGTAGCCAATGTCAAAAAAGAAAACGGCAACTTAACAGTCCCACCATTAATGACCCCTCTATAAGTACCTTGGTCATTCGCAGCCTCAAGCCGCACCCCCCTCACTAAAAAATCTCCAGAATGACTCTTCACCACTGCATCCAAATCATATATCTCAGCATTTTCAAACTCCACCTCCTCAGGTAGGAGACTCGCCAAAAAACCTTTCTCCTTTTCTACCCGCTCAAATCTCAAAAAATCCTTCCTAAGATCCAAAACCGCACTCACACTATCAAGCTCAATATTTCTTATCGTGAACTTATCCCGTTTAATGAAATCCATCTCCACATCTAATGAGAGATTCTCAACCTCAGCAGACTCTATCGCACCCTCACCACTTACACTCACCTTATCATTTTTCGCACTCAGACCACTCCACTTAAAATCTCCAAACTCAACCTTACACCCCACTTCTGCTCCCACCTGCTTAGCTAAATCATCCCTAAAATCATCACTATGCAAAAAAGTAATCACCTTATTGTAAGCAATAACCCCGCCCACCAACATCACAACTAAAACCACCAAAAGCAACTTCCACCACAACCCACCATACCTTTTGCTTGGCTTCTTGCCTGACTCCACACTCACACTTTTTTTCACACTCGATTTCTTTCGTTGCCTACGGGACATGCCCACAAAATAACCATTATTAAAAATCTCTCAAGGTTTCTTCTCGCCAAAATAAAAAAATTACGTTTTTGTAACCATGTTAAATAAACCACTTATACTGTAATATCGTGCTAGAATTAAAAGACTTCTGTTTCACCATAGACAAAGACGGCGAACCACTCAACCTGATCGACCGTGTAAATCTCAAAATTCCAACAGGCCACTTCATGGCAATAGTAGGACCCTCAGGCTGTGGTAAAACCACCCTCCTTAACACCATTGCCGGACTCAACCAAATGTCCGAAGGCTCCATATTCTGGAAAGGCCGTGACCTAGAAGAAGATGGGGACCTCGAGCCAGCAGAACTCGGATACGTCCCACAGTTCTCCATCGCATATGATGAGCTAACCGTCGATGAATCAATCGAAGCCGTCACAAAATTACGCGTCAAAACCAGTAACCTAGATGAACTAGACCTACGCATAGACAGAGTACTCGAAGAAACCGGGCTCGCCTCCATCGCGGACAGATATGTCAAAGTCCTATCAGGCGGACAAAAACGCCGCCTCGGACTCGCCATGGAACTCGTCACAGACCCCACTCTTCTCCTCTGTGACGAAGTTACCTCAGGCCTCGACCCACGCTCAGAAAGAGACATCGTACGCAGACTCCACGCCCTCTCACGTAGAGACGGCCGCGTTGTCATCTCCGTCACTCACTCACTAGCCCACCTAGAATTGTATGACTCCATTCTAGTACTGCACGAAGGTAAAGTCGCCTACCATGGTCCACCATCAGGACTCACCCACTACTTCTCCGTAGAAGATACAGAAGAAATATACCCCCGCCTCGCTAAGCAAGCATCATCAAAATGGAGAGCATCGTGGAACAAACACGCAGAAACATACTACGACAAAATAAATAGAAACCGAACCAAACTCATCCTAGATGGAAAGCTAGACGCACCACTCATAAAACCTACAGAAATAGCCAGCCAGCCAAACACAGCCACAGCACCCCTAGACATCGAAGACGAAGACCTCGAACTCGACAATAACGGCGAAGTCACAAGCAAGCTATCCAAACGCCGGAGCCGCAGCAAAAAGAAAGCCCAGTCTCAACACACTTCGAGCCAAATAATAAAGAATAAAGAAGATAGCACAGATCTAACTTCACAGAAAGAAGCTCACGAGGAAAACACCAATAAAACTCCGCCATCAGAACCAGAACCAAATAACAAGAACCCTGAAGAAATAATCACAGAAGAAGAGCTAGACCACAATCCTAACCCCGTCAAAACCCCCGCTGCACTAAGCCAATTCTGTACACTCCTAGCGCGCCGTTGGAAAATATTCTTTCGCGACCGCGGTCAAGTCCTACTGCAGCTCGCCATCATGATCTGCTTCCCACTCATAGTCATCCTATTCGCTGACCAAGGAAACGAGAGCCTACTCAGCTACGCTGACTCAGGCACCGACTACTCACAAGCTGGGCTAGAAGCCAGTAAAGATATAGGCATAAACCGCGCCAAAGTCGGCGGAGCCGTATCTGGCATCATCATGTTCCAAATGGTACTCCTCGCTCTCATGGGCTCTAACAATGCCGCACGAGAAATCGCAGGTGAACGTAAAATCATGGAAAAAGAAAAGTTTGGCGGCGTCAGCCCACTAGCTTACCTCCTCAGCAAGATCACCTTCCTCTCCGCCATCATACTCATTCAGTCACTAATTATGGGAATCGCAGTAGAAGCAGCATGGAGCTTTAAAGGAGAATCCTCATCAAGCTACCTAGACCACTTCATCTTCCTCGTCATGATCAATGCAGCCATGACATTCATATGCTTAGGCATCTCATCACTAATGAATACCGCAGAAAAAGCATCACTCCTATCCATCTACCTAGTCGGCTTCCAGCTACCTCTGTCAGGCGCAGTCCTCGCACTGCCAGACACAGTCGGCCTAATTACCAGACCATTTATCTCTGCATACTGGGCCTGGTCAGGAAGCTTAAGCCACCTAAGAACAGACTACTACGACGCAGTGAAAGATGTCACCCAGACTCCCATAGACAATGGATCAAACCTCAGCCTATTCATCCTCTCAGCACAGATCATCATTGGCCTCGTTTTCACCTACATCGGCATCAAACGCCATCAGTGGGAACACTAATTTTAATAAATTGACTCACAATATGAATTTATGCCTTGCTGAAGCTCCTTCAGCAAGGCATTTTAATAACTATAAAAATTACTTTCTCCGTGTAACCTCAGAGAAAAAAATCCTTATATAGAATCAACTAATAAAAATAAAAAAAATCAAATGGCTCGCAGAAAACGTAAAAAACAATCATCTTCTTCTAACCCTATCCCTATCATCATCGGTGTAGTATGCGCCATCCTCCTACTCGGCGCTGGATTCTTCTACGTTACCAGGAGTAAACCAACTAACGCAAACCCACTCAATGCTGAAACCTACACCAAAAACCCGTCCGCATTAACCGGGTCAACATTCACCGTAAAAGGAGAAGTCGTAAAAAAATTACATTATGAAGAAGGCGTCACCCAGGTCATCCACGTATCATACCAAAACGAAGAAATCTCCATCATCATCCCTGATAAAGTAAAAGGCCCTAACATCAATACAAAACAAGAATACACCTTCACTGTCACTGCAAAAAATGATGACTGGCTTGTAGCCAAAGCATACACAGATAAGTAATTTCCATTTGTTTAGTTGCCACTTCTAAAAAGAGAAAGTATACTAAACTACTAAATCTTAACGTTCAACCATGAAAAAAACACTCATAGCAGCACTTATAGCATCAGGTTCCATAACACCCTTATTCGCTCAAAAACCACCTCAACTACCCAGTGGTGGCGCAAAAAATACAGGTGGTGGAGGGAACGATACCATTCAGAGACACGACACGGGCGGTGGCCCATCTGCTCACGGTCAAGAAATCCCCATGATTGACCCCACCAACAAAACAATTGATTTCCAAGGCAAAAAATACAGCCTCATGGACAACAATCTAGGCGGCCAATTCGAAGCCTACCTCGCTACAGACACCCTTTCAGCTGTATCTGCTATAGAATACCGTAAGACACTTCGCCTCATCCTAGACTACCTTGCTCCAAACAAAACAAAAGGGGCCAGAATCAAACCAGCATACAACCTCTTATCTAAAGCATCTCAATATCCAGGCGACGGTAACCTATGCGAATCACTTGCCAACGCCATATACGCAGCAAAGCTTACTCAAAACAAAGGCGGAAATAATAAAGAATACATCACCAAACTTCGTAATGAAGAAAAAAAGCTCGTTAACAATATGGGAGTTCTTGAGAACAAACTCGAAATAAATCCCAAAAATAAAGGCGGTGGAAAAAGAGGCGGCAGAAAAGGCGGAGGTATTCAAGGCGGAACATCCGGAGTAGACTCCATAGAATACAAAATGATGCAAAAAAGAATCCTCGAAATTGCCGCCATCATCAAGAAAACAGAAATAGAAGGCACCATAGACATCGCCCAGTCTAAAATTCAATACCAATCCATGATGGTACAGCTATTCATGCAACGCAGATTCGACCACGTCGTCATGGCAGCTAGATTCTATAACCTACTCTATAAAGACGGCGATAACAAGATGAGACTCAAAAGAGGATCAGACACTGAAAAATTCTTCTCAGAAGGTATCGGCGTAAACCCAACCGTCGCAGGCCTCGATGCAGCTGCTAACGAAGCCATCAGAAAAGTAAAAACACTCATCAGCGCATTCGAAAACAACATAAAATCTAACCGTATACACGCCGCATCTGAAAGACTAGTAGAAGCATTCGCTATAGGAGAATTCACCACAGCCGTGCAAGTTGTCCCATACAAAAACAAAAACAAAATACAACAATACGTCCAAGACGCTAATGATCTAATCAAAACCCTAGAAGCCAAAGACCTCGAAAGAGGAGAAGAACTCAACAAGAGTCTTAAAAAACAAGCATCGGACTACAACGCTTCAGAAGCCACCTCATACATAGCCGGCAAAAAAACTGAATCCATAAGCTATGCAAGAGACGCTAAAATGGCCCTCTACCAAATGAAAAAAGCCACTGAATCTCAAGAGCGTAATAACCAAGACAATAGGTTTAAAAGCTCTATGTTCAGAGCCACTTCTGCATGGCCCTCTAATCCAGACCTCAAAGAAATTAACGACCTATTAGACAGAGTTATTAAAGGAGCAGAAGAAGGTGAAGACCTACTCCTATCAGCACGTAAAGATTTCGACCACTACATCGAAACCAAATCTTGGAACGCTATACTCAACGATGATAACCTTCCACGTTTCACAGCCGCCTTCGGAATGTCTAAAGAAGCACAAGACTTCACGAGAAGAAAAAAACTGAAAGAAATCATTAAAGAAAAAACGTCAGTCATAGCCGCAATCAGAAAAGCCCAAGCTCTCGATGATGGTGGCTCCCCTGAAGCCGCATGGGAAGCCATACACATCGAATTCCAAAAACACCCAGATGATATAGAACTATCCAGAGCACTCGCATCATACAGTGGCAAGGCAGCTAAATTCTCTAACTTGATCGCTCAAGCAAAAGGATTCGAAAAAGACTCCCCAACTTCGGCAAGAGCTCTAACGTATTACCTAAAAGCAGAAAAAATTAACCCCAGAAGCCAATACGCTTCAGACGGTATACAGCGAATCATTGAAGCAAAATTCGATAAAGCTGAACAAATCGTCCAAAGCATCAACGAAGAATAAGAAAACCTCCTCTCCCACGTATTATACCATTAGAACTGTTAGAATGGTATTAAATCATTGAGGCTCTTATCGCCCAACAATTAAACAAATAAAAAAGCCTGCTGAATTCAGCAGGCTTTTTTTGTATATTGAATAATGAATATCTGCCACCCAGGATCTTATAGCCAGACAACAGATAATAAAAATATTACTCCTCTGATTCCCCTGTCTCTTCTGAATCCTCTGAATCATCTGAATCATCATACTCATCATCATCATGAGCGGTGAACTTCCTCACCCTCTTCTCCTCAGGTAACGGAGACAAAAGCATACTTACATTTCTCCCAGCTAGCCTTGGTGGTTGATCTACAGCAGCCATTCCCACCATATCAGCAACAACCCGCTTAAGAACCTCCACACCAAGCTGCTTATGAGCATTCTCTCGTCCACGGAACATCAAGCCAACCTTCACCTTGCTACCCTCATCAAGAAACTTCTCAATACGAGAACACTTCAAATTATAATCATGCTCCTCAGTACGTACTCTGAACTTTATCTCCTTCAGCTTAGGAGCACTATTCACCTTACCCTTCTTAAGCTTGGACATCTGGTACTTATGTTTACCAAAGTCACAAATCTTACAAACTGGCGGGTCAGACTTCGCTGTGATCTCTACAAGATCAAGACCTAATGATTTTGCCTTCTGTAACGCTTCCTGTGAACTCATCACTCCTAACTGATCTCCGTTATCCATCACTACTCGGATTTTCGGCGCCCGAATGTACTGATTAACTCGGGTCATCTCGCGGCGTTTTCTATATGGCTTATTTGGCTTAGCTATGGTTTTATCCTCCTAATTGTTTGTTTGTTTTCGGCTCCCCAATAGCCACAGAATGCAGCTATCTTTCAGACATGAAAGACTATGGGGAAAAAATAGGTTATTCTCACTACTCGCTAAAATCATCACATCACTTCTACAGTGACCTGTCGCTGATTTCTTTTGATATGTTTGTAACAAATTCATCGAGTGTGAATGTACCAAGATCTTGCTTATCTCGGTGACGGACAGATACAGAATTAGTCTCTGCCTCCTTACCGCCTATGACCAACATGTAAGGCACTCTATCTAATCTGGCAAGTCGAATTTTCGCTCCCAGCTTCTCAGCCGCCCTATCCACACTAACTCTGACTCCCGCATCAGCCAGCCTCTTCGCCGCTGCCTCACCTTCAACCATGAATTTATCTGACAACGGTAACACCCTAACCTGCTCAGGAGCAAGCCACGTCGGGAACTTACCCTCAAAATGCTCAATCAATAAACCAACAAAACGCTCCAGTGAACCAAACGGCGCTCGGTGAATCATTACAGGCCTATGTGGCTTATTATCCTTACCCACATAACTCAAGTTAAACCTCTCAGGCAAATTAAAATCAAGCTGAACCGTACCCAACTGCCAATCCCTACCTATGACATCCTTTACCACAAAATCAATCTTAGGCCCATAAAACGCAGCCTCACCAACCTCAACAGTATAATCTGCTCCTAACTTCTCCACTGCCTTCTTCAGTGAATCCTCGGCCTTCTCCCATACTGCCCTCTCCCCCACATACTTATCACTATCAGGATCACTAAAAGAAAGCCTCACACGGTAATCAGTCATCCCAAGTGTCACTAAAACCTTCTCAACAAGCCCCAAACACCCCTGTATCTCATCATCCACCTGCTCAGGCAGACAGAACAAATGCGCATCATCCTGAGTAAAACCACGCACACGCGTCATGCCACCTAACTCTCCAGACTGCTCCCAACGGTAAACCGTCCCAAACTCAGCCAACCTCACAGGTAAATCCCGGTAACTCCTATGCTCACTACTATATATCTTGATATGATGCGGGCAGTTCATAGGCCTTAGCATATACCCCTCTATCTCACCATTCTTCAGCGCATTAGTTAGCTCACCACAGGCCACACCCTCATCAGATAACTTCTCCAATGCCCCTCGCTCTGGAATCGGTGCATACTGACTATCCTCATAAAAAGGAAAATGCCCAGATGTCCTATAAAGATCTAACTTACCAATATGAGGTGTAAACACCTGACTATAACCCTGCTTGTCTAATTCACACGTTATAAAATCCTGTAGCTGACGCCTCACCATTGCACCCTTCGGCTTCCATAGTATCAAACCCTGCCCCACTTCCTCATCAATATGAAATAACCCTAACTCACGACCCAAACGTCGATGATCACGCTTCTTAGCCTCCTCTAACTGCTCCAAATGATCACTCAGTAAAGTAGCATTCTTAAAACACGTCCCATAAACACGCTGCAAAGACTCACGATCTTTATCACCCTTATAAAAAGCACTCGCCACACTCAAAACCTTATGCGCCTTACAGTTACCTGTTCGCCCCACATGAGGACCCGCACAAAGATCCCAAAAATCATTATTCTTATAAATAGATATCTCCTCACCCTCCGGAATACTCCCCAACAAATCCACCTTAAACTTACTACCACCCTCCCGCTCAGACAAACCACCCAATCGCCCACTCAGCGCTAATTCCATAGCCTCCTCACGGCTCACTACTACACGCTCAAAAGGCGAGTTCTCCTTCACTACCTTCTTCATCTCCGCCTCTATCTTCGGAAAATCATCAGGATTCAAACGGTGTGACATCTCAAGATCATAATAAAAACCACTCTCCACAGGAGGCCCACCAGCAAGCTGAGCATCTGGCCACAGCCTCAAGATAGCTGTCGCCAAAACATGCGCACAACTATGACGTAAACGCTCCAAGTCACTCATATTATGACGCTCCTCTAGTGATTTTCTCTCTTTGTCAGACATATCTATGCCTAAAAACCACTCCACCCCATATTTTGCAATGAAAAAGAAACCTCCCCACCATTTTCTGCGCAACCATTTAATCACTACTCAGTAAAGCCCCCCCTTGAGTAAGCAAAACAAAATATCAAAACTCATCAAACATATATATTTTAAAAAAAATAACCCAAACCCTAATCCCTTAGCGAACATCTTCAGCTCCTAAAAACACACACAAAAAATCATAACCAACTCATCAAAAGCAAATTAATACAGTTTTCATAAAATTTAATGAATATTTAATTTACGACTTTACAGACTAATAATATTAGATTATTATTCCAACTATCATGAAAACATTACTTATCTCAACAGCTCTACTCGCCGCACCTCTGGTCGGGACAGCGCTAGCTCAAGGCAAGCCAGCCATACACAACAACCTCGTCAGTGAGCAAGAACGCCAGATCAAAGAGCTCAAAAAAGAAGTCTCTTCCTTAAGATCACTCCTTAACCTTGAACGCCGCAAAAACGGTAAACCTGCCCTCTCCACTTCATCAGACAAATCATACTCTTCTCACACAGTAAAAGCAGGAGACACATTCAGCAGCATTTCTCGCAAATATGGTATCAGCGTCAGCTCACTCATCACTTCAAATCCAAGCGTCAAACCTTCCAGAATCGCAATCAATCAAAAGCTAGTCATCCCCCGTGCTAACACAAAAATAGTCGCGTCTAATAAGCCAGTTACTACTAAGTCCAGCACCAGTAAAAACACCATAGCAACATCAAATACATCAACCTACAAAGTCAACAAAGGAGACACCTTCTTCCATATCGCAAAAAGACACAAAATGTCAGTTGCCGCACTAAAAGCAGCCAACCCCAACGTAAACCCTGGAAGACTAAAAATCGGCCAAACACTCAGACTCAATAAATACTCACCAAAACCAGTCGCCAAATCACAACCAAAAACAACCTCCAGCAAACGCTACAATAATAAAAAAACCTCCAGCGCATACAAACCACTTCCAAAAGTAGTTTCCAAGCCAGCAGATGTAAAAAAAATATACAACAACAAACCCGTTTCTAACCCCGTTTCTGAGCCAGTAGAATCCTACATCCAACAATCCGGCAACATCGCCAGAACTGTCCCAGTTAAACGTGAAATGACATACGGCGCTTTCGCAAGACAACACAATACATCAATCACAGTATTAAACACTCTCAACGGACTAGACCTCCCCGCAGACGAGCCAATGGCTGTCGGATCAGAGCTCTTCATACCGAACAACTAAAAACAACTTTTTCATTGGACAAGTAAACGCTGCGGAGGCAGCTATATGTAGTGCCCAGAGAGCTCGCTCTCTGGGCATTTTTACGCCCTAAAACACTACTCCAACATATCCTTCAAACTAGAAAAGAAACTCTCCTGCTCTTCCTCAGTAGCCTCCGCACCCATTATATCCTCATAATCAGACTCATCAATATACTGAAAATCCAACTCCTTAAGAAACAAACTACTCTCACAGTGAACCCGCTCACCATACTTACTCCGATAATTACAATAAGTCATCGTCAACTCATCCTGAGCACGCGTAATCCCCACATACAATAAACGCCTCTCCTCATCCACAGTACCCTCCTCCTGACTCCGCTTATGAGGTAAAATCCCATTCTCCAAACCCACTAAATAAACAATAGGAAACTCCAGCCCCTTCGAAGCATGAAGCGTTATCAAACACACCCCCTTCTGCTTCTCTATATCATCATCATCCCTATTCTCCTGCAGCGCCATCCTATCTAAAAATTGCTGCAGACTCTTACCCTGCCTCGAAGCATCCCTAAGATAATCAATCACATCATGTATACCCTCCGCACGCTTCTCCTTCTCAGCATCCGTCTTACACCCACGTATCATCCACTCATGATACTCTATCTCCTCTAAAAACTCCTTCAGAACATCCCCCATATTCTCCTTACTCTGAACATCCAGCATCCTACCCCTA
Source organism: uncultured Verrucomicrobiales bacterium (assembly GCA_937934595.1). Classification (GTDB taxonomy): domain Bacteria; phylum Verrucomicrobiota; class Verrucomicrobiia; order Verrucomicrobiales; family Akkermansiaceae; genus Rubritalea. The sequence continues at coordinate 22,465 of CALGZA010000003.1, forward strand.
ACCCCCGCCACCAACTCAGTAAACTCCCTCACAGCTCCGCGAACCTTCGCACTCAACTGCTCTAAAACCTCCTCTTCATTCATCACCTCCCACACACTACAATCACGCTCCCTACTCGCCTCAGTCATTAACAACACTGACCCCTGCCCTATACCTCGAGGTGGAGCACCTATAACCCTCAACAAAGGAACATCACTCATCGGATTGTAAAACACCTGCAAATAAGCCAACACATCCCTTACCTCCTTCTTATCAAAAAAACTCTGAGCTCCCACCACCCTATACGGTATATCATAGGTCCGCATCGCCGTCTCCAAGTTCCTACTCTGCTGATTCGTCCTAAACAAAATAGCAAAATCCTCCCACGGCTTCTTACCCCCCCTACACCTATCCAGCACCTCTTCAGCAATAAACTCCGCCTCCTCCTCATCCCCCGGCATACTAATCAAACGTAACTGCCGCCCACCAGCATGAAAAGGCTTTAACTCCTTCTCACGCCTACCAATATTATTCTTAATCAACGAATTCGCCGTATGCAAAACAGCAGCACTACTACGGTAATTCACCTCTAATAATATCACCTTCGGATCCGGAAAAAACCTCTCAAACTGCAAAATATTCGTCACATCAGCACCTCGCCAACCATAAATACTCTGATCATCATCACCCACCACACATATATTATACGGCGCTCCCACCAACTGCTGCACCAACTTCATCTGTAACCCATTCGTATCCTGAAACTCATCCACAGTCACATACTTATACTTCTCCCGCAGCACCTCACGCACATCCCCATGCTCACGTAGCAACCTCTCAGCAAGAACCAACAAATCATCAAAATCAACCGCATTCTGAGCTCGTAACTCAGAAGTATAAGCCTTCGCTATCACCGAAACCAACTCATCAGCATGATCATCAGGCTCCAGACCATCATTCTTATTCTTAGAAATCATGCTCAAAACCTGCATCGCATCCAAATTCAAATCCTTACCACCCTTCCTCACTATCAACTGCTTCATCAACCCCACCTGATCACTACCCGCGTATATCGTAAAATTCTTCTTATACCCCAGCTTCTCTATACCCTCCCTAAGAATCCGCACACAAAGCGAGTGAAACGTACAAACTGTCAACTCCTTAGCTGACTTCTTATCCACCATCCCACTCACCCGCTCACGCATCTCCACCGCACTCTTATTTGTAAAAGTCACAGCCAAGATCTGCCCAGGAAGTATACCTTTCTCCAGCATGTGTGATATCCTACACGTCACCGTCCGCGTCTTTCCAGTACCCGCTCCCGCTAAAATCAAAACAGGCCCATCCAGAGAGTTCACCGCCTCCCGCTGAGCAGAATTAAGACTAGAAAATGAAAAACCCTCTGACATAAAATGCATAATTCTTCAGACACATCTAACTGTCAACACTCATCATACATGCCGCAAAAAACTAACCAAATCACCTCAAATAAACACCATCAAAACCCAAAAGTTTTTTCTGGCAACTCAACAGTCATTCATACACCATCCTAACAATGAAAAATCAATGGATCTCAACACTCACCGCAGCAATCACCCTCTGCATAGCAACAGCAAATGACAAACCAAACCCAGTTGAAGTAGGCATCGTCAAATGGCAAAGAAACTACGCCGAATCTCTAACCCAAGCTCAAAAATCAAACAAACCCATCTTCGCTCTATTCCAAGAAGTCCCAGGCTGAGGCGGCTGCCAACGGTTTGGTCAAACCGTCCTCACTAACCCACTCCTAGTCGACGTCATCGAATCAAAATTCATCCCCCTACTCATAATCAACAACAAAAAAGGCATCGACGCCCAAATTCTAAAAAAATTCAAAGAAAAAGCATGGAACTACCAAGTCATGAGATTCTTCGATAAAACAGAATCAGACATCATACCCAGACACGGCAAAATCTGGACCATGGAAAAACTCGTCCCTCGTATCGAAAAAGTCCTAACCACTAAAAAAATCCCCATCCCAGAAACACTCAAACTCCTAAAACTAGACTCCCAAAAAAACAAACACAACACCATCGCACTCGCCATGCACTGCTTCTGGACAGGCGAAATGCACCTCGGCGCCATCGATGGAGTAGTCACTACAGAAGCAGGATTCTACGACAAAAAAGAAGTCACACTCGTAACCTACCACACAGAAACCATCGACCTAAAAACCCTCATACAAAAAGCAGCCAAAGTCAAATGCGCCAACAAAATCTACCTAAAAACTGACCAAGAAATCAAACTAGCCAAATCATTCACCAAACTAAAAACTGACCAACTCATCATAAAAAACTACACACCAGCTAAAATCGCCGACCAGAAAAAACAACTCGCAGACACCCCATTCGCTGGCCTCAAGCTCACCCCATCACAAGCCACAAAAGTCAACGCCTTCGCACGCAGCGCCCCCAAAAAAGCACAAACCTACCTCACCCAAAAACAACGACAACTCATCCAGCCCAACAAACCAAAAACAACAAAACAAGAAATACCCAACTAACAAATCAACCCACAACCCAAATCCCTCCCTACCACAAAAAAACTCCAAACTCACAGCATGAAAAACAACCTGCCAGCCCTCTGCACCACCATCATCATCGCATCATTCCCACTCATCACCCTCACAAGCTGCACCCCAGGAAACACCACAAACAATAACCAAACACAAACCACAATCCACACCAAAATCGACAGCACCGCCAAGATCATAAACGCAAAATACGGCACCAAATACCAAATCTACGGAAACACCATCGCCAAATTCCCACACTTTGACCTATCACACTTCAGCCAACAAACCCTAACATCCACCAAAGACGCCATCCACACCTACGAGATCACCAGCAAAGACGGATTCGCCAAAACACACATCACCTGGAACCCCAGTAACCCCGAAAGAAAACACTTCTCCATAGAAGGACTCCACTTCTACTACCACAGTAACACCCAAGGATCCATTAACATCTACATGCCCCCACAACTACTCGCCCTAAATCACCCTAAACCATGAAATTCAACTCACCAGTCAGCTACCTCCGCGTCTTCAGTCTACTAGACGCACTCTCCTTCATCTACCTCCTATACTGCTCCATCTACCTCAAACACATCATGGGAGACGATGCCGCCATCAACACACCTGGCAAGATCCACGGAGTCATCTTCTGCTTCTTCGGACTCGCCCTCCTCATATCCACCATCATAAAAAACTGGTCCTTCAAAACCTTCCTTCTCATCGGCCTATCATCCCTCATCCCATTCGCACCATTCTGGGTAGAAACATGGCTCAAAAAACAAGACAACTAAATACCCGCTGAAACCATGATCATAGTCAAAATCGGCCTCAGCATCTTCATCCTCCTCTGGGCCACCCTCGCAATCTGGCTCATCATCAACTACAACAAACTCTTCGGACCAAACCCAGACGACCCCGCAGAATCACCCGGCGCACGCTCATTCGGCGTCGCCCACATCATCGCCGTATGGATCGGCGCCATGGCTCTAGCCATCTACTTCCTCTGTAAATAACCACCCACATAATACATACCCACCCGCCTAAAAAAAAATCACCCCTAACCCTTCATAAAAACCCCACCCCCAAGAAGAACTCCATTCTCATAAAAACCACAAATCTGACCCGGAGTTATCGCCCTCTGAGGTCGTATGAAATCCACCATAAACCTCCCATCCTCCCCCTCAATAGGCGCCACCATAGCTGCCTCACTCTTCGCTCTATACCTGGGCTGCGCCTCTATCTTGCGCCGACCCAACACAGGCTTATTAACCCAAGTCACAGAACCCACCACACAGCTACTCGTATAAAGACCCTCCGTACCTGACTCATCATAACCCACTATCAACTCATTCCTATCAGCATCCTTACCCACCACTACATAAGCCAGCCCCTCACGCGGCGAAGCCACACCATGACCCTTCCGCTGCCCCAGAGTATACAAATGCAACCCCTTATGTCTCCCTAACCTCTTCCCTCCATCATCCACTATATCACCCGGTCTATCAGGAACATAATGCCTCAAAAAATCAGTCATCTTCACATTCCCTATAAAACAAATACCCTGACTATCCTTCTTCGCCGCAGTAGGTAAATCAAACCTCACAGCAGCCTCCCTTACCTCAGGCTTCTGCATCTCCCCACACGGAAACAAAGCATACTTAGCCTGATGCTGCTCCATCAACGCCAAAAAATAACTCTGATCCTTATTAGTATCTGCACCCCTCAAAATATCAGAACTCCCATCCTCACGCTCCCGTTTCCTCGCATAATGGCCAGTAGCCACCGCCTCAAAACCCTGACCCAGCGCATAATCTAAAAACACACCAAACTTCATCTCTCGGTTACAATACACATCAGGATTCGGTGTAATCCCACTCCGATACCCATCCAACAAATAATCTACAATCCGCTCCTGATACTGATCTATCAAATCAACCACCCTAAACTCTATACCCAACTTCTTCGCCACAGCATAAGCATCATCCACATCATCCTGCCACGGACAATCACCAGGAACATTATCAGCATTAATCCAGTTCTTCATATAAGCACCAGTCACCTCATGGCCCTGCTCAACTAACAACGCAGCAGCCACGCTAGAATCCACACCCCCAGATAAACCTACTAAAATCTTAGCCATGACAAATAGCTAAATCATACTCGCCCCAACCGCCAACTTTATTTTCCCCATCGCGTAAACTTCTTGATTCAACAGCCACATACCACCTACAACTCAGCCATGTCTGACACGCCCAAAGAGACCAACAATCAAAACCCAAATAATAAAAACAATGATAACGAGAAAACAAACTCCAACCACATCGCAGGTTGTGGCATTTTCCTAGTCATACTCGCCACCGTCATCTTCATAGCCGTGGTCTCCATCTACAGCTATTTTGATTACAAAAACGCATTCATCAAATTCAGCGAAGAAACCATCACCCCTACCAAATTAGCAACCACAGAAAACCCAGAAGCAGTCAAAGCAATCGACAAGAAATTCTCAGAATTCGGAGCACTAGTCATTGAAAATAAAACAGCCACCATGGCTCTCACCACAGACGAAATCAACCTCGCCATCGCTCACTTCCCTAAACTAGAAGAATTCAGAAATAAACTCTACATCACCAATATCACAAAAACTCACATCCAAGCCAGAGCCACATTCCCCATAAACGCAGGATTCGACGGCATCAGACACATCAACGGAAAACTCATGCTCAAACCCGTCATCGCACAAGGTTCCATCTTCCCCATCGTAGATGCTATTCAAGCCGACACCAAACAAGAGATACCCGAAAAAGTACTCAAAGCCATCCCTGTCCTAATGTTCGCCGGCTATAGAAATGACGAAACCATCCAAGCCGTCTTCCATAAACTAACCAAAGTCGAGCTAACAAACGGAGCCATCCACATCACCAGCGAACCAGGAAAAACCGCCATCCCCATCATCGACATGGACGTCACAGAAGAAACCTCAGCCGGTGTCCAACTATTCATATTACTCACATTTATCTTCATCACCACACTCCTATTCGCATTCTGGTTCTCTAAACACAAAAAGAAACAAATCGCCCAGCAATAACTCATCCATCGAGACTATCCACTTGCCAATACTTAATAATTTCTGTAATACTAAACGCATGGAATCTCATGAAGTCTTGAAACATGCGTTTGATAAATCATCACCAAAGCAAGTAGCCTCTCAGCTAGGTGTCTCACTGTCACTCGTCTACAAATGGGCTCAAGAGCAATCAGACTCAGGATCAGGAAGCAGAAACCCCCTAGACAGAGTTGTAGAGCTATACAAACTCACAGGTGACCCAAGAATACTAGAATACATCTGTGAACAATGTGATGGATACTTCGTCAGAAACCCTATCAGCCGCTGCGAAAAAGGATTCCAAGTACTACCAGCCACTAACGAAATCGTCGGCCAGTTCTCATCCCTACTTATGCGCATCTCAGGTGCAGCTCAAGACAACTCCATCACCAATGACGAAGCAGAAGACATCCGTAACAGCTGGGACAAACTAAAAGGATACGGCGAAGGATTCGTCCGCTGCTGCGAAGAAGGTGACTTCGAGCTAATGGAAGAAGACCCAGCTGAACAGAAACCAGCAGAACCAGAAATCCGCAGAACCCTCTACTAAAAAAATATCCAAATACAAGCTCTGCACCCACATACCATAATAAAACAGCACCATACTCATACCTAAACAAAACCTCCACTCACTTAGCCATCATGCCTATCAAAAGGACAAATGGCATTTTACTTTTGCATCCAAACAGGGAATGACTTTGAAAAGATAAAAGTGTCACCACTGAATAAGAAACCACATAAATACAAAAGTCTCCACACCCTTCCTCAGTGTGAAACACTCTCTTAAGTAACTAATAACTATATCTACCATTTTGCTAATCTCTTATACAGATAGCTATTAGTTTTACCCATGGCATCGATACCCCAGTCTACACGCTCTCTAGAATACCCCTAAACCCAGCCATCCAGGCCTTCAGCAAGATCAATGATCCGCAACCCTGAAGAAAAACTCAAAACTACCCCTACTAGCTTTCGCTATCAAGGTAACCCTATCCCCTACTATAAGCCTATCCACACTAACCGTCGTTCCATCCGCTATCGCATCCCTTCCGTCAGCTTTATACCAGTTCACCAAATCATCTGACCACTCATACTGAATAGCCCCATTCAGTGCTGCTCCAAGGGATCTATGCTCAATACGGTATTCACCTTTAACAATATCTTGCGAGACTAACTTCACATCCAGTGATGAGGCATCCGGTAATACAGGTCTCGCAGAACCTATTACAGCACTTGCACTCACTACACGACTCGGACGTGATGTATGGAACAATGCCGTCACCTCCGCCGCACTCAGTTTCCTGTCATATAAATACACCTCATCTAATGTATCAGCAAAACGTTGCCTACCACCCTGATAATTACCAATACACTGAACATTAGTATCCACCGTAAAACCAGTAACAGTCCCCACCAATTTACCATCAATATAATAATCCACCTTGTTAGCAGTGCCTACCGCAGTAACCATACGCCATATTCCTTCTTCTCGCCTAAGCTCCATCCCACTTGCTTTATGACCAAAGTGAAATAAACCCAAATCACTCGCATCATAATTAACAATGACATGGTGATGCCTAGACCCTCGGAACAACGTACGCCACCCATTTTCATCAAGTCCCTCATACCAAGCAGAAACGGTCCAGCTACCTCCCAAAGGTATACCAATATGATCTAATTTACTATTGTCATTAACAAATGAAGCACCTCCTTGAGAAATGCCCGCACTCGTAAAGTCCACTCCATTAGCCATCAGATCATACCCGTTGCCACTATCATCTTTTCCTATATTATTAACGTCATTAAAAGAGTAATACGCTTTCACCCCCTCGGGTAAAACATGCTGAACAACGTCATTCCCATTCCCAGACTCCACATCATTATCCTGTAACTTTCTCGCACTGGCTTTATACAAGTCCGTAATTTCCGCAGCATTTAGTTGCCTACTGTAGAGATAAACCTCGTCCAGCGTGTCAGCAAATCGCTGACCACCTCCCTGGAAATTACCTATACATTTAACATCGGAATCTACTGTAAATCCAGTCACACTCCCTACAAAACGACCATCAATGTAATACTCCACCTTATTCGCCGTCCCTACCGCAGTTACCATATGCCACACCCCTACTTCACGCTTAAGATCCATCCCACTACCTCTATGCCCAAAACGAAATAAACCCAAATCATCTTCATTGAAATTAACAATCACATGATGAAATCTAGTTCCTCGGAACAACGTGCGCCATCCGCCCGTTCCTAAACCCTCATACCAAGCAGAGACCGTCCAGCTCCCTCCCAAAGGAATACCAGAATGCTCTAATTTACTATTTCGGTTAGTGAAAGACGCCCCACCCTTGGATCCACCCACATTCGTAAAGTTCACATCAGATGACTTCAAATTAAAACCATTACCACTATCATCTTTACCTACATTATTACTATCATTAAACGAATAATAAGCGGTATAACCTGGAGGAACTACTACCCCATCATCCATATCTTCACCAAAGTCACCACCCCCAGCACTCGCTATATAAAGACCCGCTACCTCTTCTGAGGATAACCCACGGTCATACAGGTATACTTCATCCAGTGTATCTGCAAAACGCTGCCCACCATTTTGAAAATTACCAATACACTGAACATCAGAATCTACTGTGTGACCACTCACAGTCCCAACCAACTTACCATCTATATAATAGTCAACTTTGTTAGACGTCCCCACCGCAGTTACCATGCGCCAGACCCCATCTTCACGTCTTAAGTTCACACCACTATCCCTATGACCATTACGGAATAAACCAAGGTCTTCTTGACTGAAATTAACAATCACATGATGGTAGCTCGCACCTCTAAATAAAGTCCTCCACCCGTCTGAATCCAAACCCTCAAACCATGCAGATACTGTCCAGTTCGCACCCAGCCTAATACTCGGATGAACAAGCTTACTATCATTAGAAGTAAATGCCGCCCCCCCTCCAGAACGACCAGAAGCCGTGAAGTTCACTTCTGAAGACATAAGATCATGCCCATTCCCACTATCATCTTTACCAATATTTTTGCTATCACTAAACGAATAATAGGCCTTATAACCTGATGGCACTCTGGCTCCTGCTAACCCACCACCATCAGTTTCACCTAGTTTAACGTCTCTAGCATCAACTAGACTCTGTAAAGCCGCTAATGTATTCGGATTGTTCCTATGCCTCCCTGGATAGGTGTAGTCGAAGTTATTATCATCCTCATTAATAGAGTTTAACACCCCAATAAACAGCTGTATCTCAGCAACCGTCCCCTCTTCTCTCAATGACTTAATCGCGCTATTTTTCTTTTCTCCAAATGGACTATCTAAAAAGTATCGTATTAGTTTTGTATACATAGAAGCATCTCTATTTACTAATTTTTTCAGAAAAAACTTCCCACCTGAAAAGGTGTTTATAAGCCTGAAATTATAAAATTGATCAGGAAACAATCGATCATCCATCATGAAATCAAGTATCGAAAAATACTCCTCTTCTCTCAGCTTCTGTTTAAAACGACCACCCAGTAAACACTCAGCAGCCCATGAACGATAACGAACATGCTCACCCGGGTCATTCATTATACCTGTAAGTTCAACCATCAAACGCTCCGCTACAGTTGAAGTTAAACTATTTTGAGAATATCTTAAAAAATCATACGCTCCCACACGGTCAATAAGGGAATCAGAAACTAGAGACTGCTCTACCCATCTTATATATTGTGCGTTTGTTGCATAACTACTTGCTGCCTTAGCTGACTCCCTTCGTAAATTAGGATTGTAATTATTTCTATGCCTCCAAACCCAAGCAAAGTCCTTAACCGTAGTTGCTGATAAATCCTCAAAAGCCAAATTCACCTCCGTATCAGAAAACCTAAGCCGTGAATCAGCAGCACGTCCAGTAATTAACAACTTGTTACGTACATGAGATAATGACAATATATTAGCAGGTATCTCACTTAAGGCACTATAACCTAAACCCTTTGAGGAAAAATGACGTGCACCGCCATCCCATCGGCGCTGATTCGTTCTCAACCAATGAGTCTCATTAAAAAATAGTGTAGATGCTCTATTTCCAGCTAAAGCCACTCCTAAACCTGTCCATATCTGACCAAAATAGGGACCTGTATGCCCTATCAATAACTCATCTTTACCCGCTATCGATAAACCGATGAAATATCGAGCGTCTTCTATTTCCCCCTCCAAAGCTAATGCTATTGCACACATTGCAGCTTTTCCATTCGAGGAAAAACCCGAGTCGTTGATGGTTTGACTAGTTACTGAATAACCCACATCCCCGCCAACCATAGACTTAATATACCGTGTCACTCTGCGGTTCTGCTCTGTAATATGTGGATCCACCACTCCGCATTTCTCCGCCAACAACATCGAAATGTGTCCCTGTAACGTTGTCACTGTAATCTCACCATACCCCACTTGCTTAACAGGACTAAATTCATTATTAGGACTAGGTTCAACATCCAAAAGATTCTCTACTATCGGACCATGCCCCCATCCACCGGATCCATTCCTATGCTTATGCAGCGTCTCACTTAACCTACGTATCATGGGTAATACAGCAGCGTCCCTTGTCATCAGATAATACTCACATAACGCTATATTGCGATACGCATTCGACCAGTTAGCATAACCCGCTATCTTAGGCGCAGTCTTAATATCTAAAGTAGATTTTGCTCTTTGGATTGCTCTAGCGTCTCCAGTAGACAGTAGTGCTATTTCATTAAGTGATCGCATATCCGTTCTCCCCCTATACTCAGTATTTAAGATATAACCTATCGCATCACTTATCAGAGTATCACATTTTCCACAGTTAAATGGAGCAGATGCACTCCAACTTCCCTTCCGCGGAACCTGTAATGACACCTTGCGCCCATTGGTCATAGTTATAGTCAATGCCCCACCATTAAAACCAGATTCAAGCCGGTTAAAATCACTCCCAAAATAACTCTTAGAATTAAAACCCCTTAAATCTACTTCTTCACCTACAAATAATTTACCCGCAGCAGGCGAGCCAGGATAAACTGTGATTATCTTATTATCTCGCGTCTCAAAACCCAGTGGCCCCCAAAAATATTCACCCGGCCCAGCTTTGAGATTTAACACCATAATCAAACTATAAATACATAATTTGAATAAAAAAAACCTGCGTAAATAATTTTCCATCATTCATAAGCAAATACAGATTAATGATTTAAGTGTCAAATAAATATCACTATTCCTCTACAAACAAACCCTCATAAAGACAGCCATTCTTGTTAGAAAATACTGATCTCCCCAACCTATCAACACCTCATCACCAAACACGCAAACCAACCGTAAAGCCTTATCCTGCATAGAATGCCTCTCACTAGGCAGTCTAAAAAAAAGACAGTATTTCACCCTACAAAATATAAAATAAAACGAATAAATTTAAATCATCACAACTTCAAAATAAACAATGAATTACATCATCACACACATCAAATAACCAAAAAACACACCTCTTAAACCCCAACCCATGCAACCAACAAATACTACATCCACCCCACTAACCCTACCTCTTCATTACGAATAATAAGCAGCTTAATAAGACAGCATAATGCAGGTGTGTTCACTACGGAACAACGTATATAATATCAAAAAACAATCATCCCATCTTATACTCAGGATCTCATTCACCACTTGTAAAACAGCAAGCTTACCATATCATGAATATACATGACTAAAAGAACGCTAGCTATTGGTGACATACACGGATGCTTAAACGCACTAAAAATCCTCTGGAAAACTATCAACCCTCAACCCTCTGACCAGATCATCTTCGTCGGAGACTACGTAGACAGAGGTCCAAACACTAAAGGAGTTATCGACTTTCTCATCGAAATCAAAAATAAATACAACGTCATCTTCCTATCTGGAAACCACGAAGAAAAACTATGCCTCGCGCGTTTCGGTGGCTCAGAAATTAAAGACTGGCTCGCTCACTGGGGCGGAAAAGAAACACTTGAATCATACGGTCAAAACGGAATCGATGCCATACCCGAAAGCCACTGGGAATTCATCAGAACATGTAAGCCATATCACGAGACAAACTCACACATCTTCGTCCACGCAAACTTAGAACACGATGTCCCTCTGGAATGCCAGACACCCTTCACCCTCATTCATAAGAAATTCGGCTCCCCCCTACCCCACTCTTCAGGTAAAACCATGATCTGCGGCCACACGGCTCAGCAATCTCATCACCCAAAAAACCTAGGACATGCCATATGTATAGACACTGACCTCGGACGCGGCGGATGGCTCACATGCCTACACGTAGAAACCAACAACTACTGGCAAGTAAACACCAAGGGAGAAACACGCTTCAACCAATAAAAAACAATTAACCAACTACCACTAATAACAGAAACTCAATTCTATAATAAATTTTTAAACAAATATTAACTCTAAAAACGCTTAATGAATGAAGATCAAAATAACATGGTAAGCAATACAGCACCAGCGACTTCTTTGGATCACAACCAAATGAAATCCACAAAATCAGAAAACACTGAAGAAATCAGTTGGAGTTCATGGCTTCATGAAAACAACTCAAAACTTCTTCTTTTTGCTCGCCAACAAACTCGATCACTCGCAGACGCAGAGGACGTCCTACAAGACGCCCTCATCAAATTAGTCAAAAAAGAAGCCGACGGCTCATTCGAAGGAGGTCAGGCAGCCTGGCTACCATACATATACACCAGCATCAGACGATGCGCCATAGACCTAGGCAGAAAAGAAGACAGACGCAGCAAACGCGAAGAAAAATCAGAAAAAGACAAAATAATCCAATACGGCGAATTCTCAGACCCCTGGTTCAATACATCCAGCGCAGACGATGAAGCTCGCAAATACCTCGAACAAGCACTCAAAAGCCTACCAGAAAAATTCGCCACCGTGATCACCCTTAAAATATGGGGCGAGCTCACATTCGCAGAAATAGGCAATAAATTAAAAATATCCCAAAACACAGCAGCATCTAGATACCGATACGGACTAGAAGCTCTTAAAGCTAACCTCTCATCAGTTAAACAGATCGGAGATATCTAAAAAAAACTCACACACACGCTCAATCAGTAATGAACAACACGCTCAATAACGAACTCAAAAAGCTTGAAAACCAGCTCGCAGAACTCACACCAAGAGAAATGCCCGCTGACATGCTTCAGCGCCTCGAATCAACCATGGCCTCAACACAACGCCAACAACATAAAATAATCTCCATACCAAATTGCGCACCTACTCAAAATAACAACCAACCACACGCAAACTCCAGTAAACTACACTCCTGGGGAGCTGCTGCTGCAATCGCACTCCTTCTGGCCATCACAGCTGTATTCATGAGCAACAGCAATCAAGAAACACAAACCACCGCCAAAACACCAGAAACACAAAATCTAATAACCTCATCGGCCGTTCCAATGGAAGACAGATTAGCGGATAACTTCAAACCCCAATTCACCAGAAACATAATCCACGCCAGTTACGAAGGCATCACATACCCCTCAGATAAAAACAAATCTCCATCAAAGGTCATTCGCATCGAGTACACTGAAAAAGTCATCACCAAAGACAAAAATGGTAACCGCATTATCACCGAAAATTCATGTGTAGATCGCTTAATCAGCCCAGTTCTTATTCGTTAAAAAAATGTATCAAAAAAAACTCAAACTCTCCTAACTCAGAATAAACCATACTACTTCATTAAATGATGAAAACTCAACACCCTTTAAAATCGATGATGAAATACGTAACCATAACAGCACTTGCTCTTTCATTCTCAGCACACGCTATTGAGAGACCCACACCTGCAGCCCAGCCCAAAGCAGAAATTAAACCAGCCGCCCAGCATCCAGTAGAAAATCAGAACTCTGGCTACCTCGGCATCGCAGGTGAGCCCATATCACCTCTCCTCTCAAACCACCTTAAACTTGAAGAAGGAATCGGTATGGCTCTAAAATACGTCGTACCAAAAAGCCCCGCAGACATCGCCGGACTAAAAGAGCTCGATATAATAACAAAAATCGCAGACAAACATATCTCTACTCTACGTGACGTATCTAAGGCACTAGATGGTAAAAAAATTGGCGACACCGTCACCATCAATTTCATATCTCATGGCAAAAATATCACAAAAAAGGTTACACTCGGAACCAGGCCCAAAACAGGAGTCGGCAGCAAAGCCCTAAATGATCAACGCCCAGAAAACCAACTAGGCATCGATAAAAAACTCTTTGAACAGTTTCCCAAAAAAGACAGAGAAAGACTCATGAGACTACTCATGGGAAAAAAAGACCGTTTCAAACTCCCAGACATAAATGAGTTCAACAAAAAACTCAAAGACCTTGAAAATCTCAACAACGGTGAAATACCAAAACTCATGGAACTTCCTAATCTCAAAATCCCTCATCTAAAAGGAAATGTCCACCGTCGCATCAAAATGCTAGACAAAGATGGCAGCGTCACACTCGAGTCAATCAACGGCCAAAAAAACATCGAACTATTCGATAGAGAAGGAAAACTTCTATACAAAGGCCCCTTCAACAACAAAGACGATAAACAAAAAGTCCCAGAAAATCTACAACACAGATTAGACAAACTCAACATCGAGATCACCCCAGACGATACATAAACAACCAATTGCCACCCTTAAAGGCCTAAAACCTAAACACCCCCCAACCAGCCCAGTATAGCAACCCGCAGCCTCGCTATCTCCAGTAAACCACCTCCCAAATTGCCTCCAACTCAATAATACAACAATTTATGAATTTTGCTCTTGATATATTTCTCAAAGAGCTTAGTTCTTTCCCCACTAATTATGGGACAACAATACAACAAGGTTTTAAAAAGAAAGCGCCGTAAAGAATACCTCCGCCGTAAAAAGGCTCTGTCGAATTCTACCGTCGCTCTGAAAAAAAGCAAACCAGCTAAAAAAGCAGCAGCTAAAAAAGAAGCTGCTCCTGCTAAAAAAGCAGCGAAGAAAACAGCAGCAAAAAAAACAGCAGCAAAAAAAGCTCCGGCTAAAAAAGCAGCTAAAAAAGCTCCTGCCAAAAAAGCAGCCAAAAAAACAGAAGACTAGTCACTCACTAGCCAACATAAAATTTACCGAGCCAGTCATAGCGCAAATTGCGTCCGACTGGCTCTTTTCTTGTAAAACCACCACTCATCATGGAAAAGGTTCTCATCGTAGACGGACACAGCGCCATTTTCTCCACACCCACCCTAGCGCAAAAACACTCGCAGAATCCCAACAGAACCAGACTAGAACTCATCACTGAACTCACCCACTTCCAAGACACCTCAGATTACAACGTTGTCCTAATCTATGACGGAAAAGGCGAACAACTAGACACCCCACTCAGACAAGATAAAGACATACTCGTCATGTATAGCCGTGCTAATCAAACCGCAGACGCCGTCATCGAAAGAATCGTAGCTAAACACGCTAAAAAATTTAAAGTCGAAGTAGCATCAAATGACAGACTCGTCCTAGACACCATCTCATCATTCGGAGCATTCCCCATGAGCATCCTCAGCATGTGGGAACTCATTGATTCCTTATAAAATCACTCCGTATACACCACCACAGGCCCCACATTTCCCCCACCCTGAACCCGGCGCAGCTTCTTAACAGCCTTCATAATACACTCAGCCGCCTCATCTACCTCTGCCTCAGTCGTAAAAATAGACAATGATATCCGGAGACTACTATTCGCTCGCTCAGTACTAAAGCCCATCGCACGCTGCACATGAGAAGGCTGCTGCTTACCAGTCATACAAGCAGAACCCGCAGAGCAAGCTACTCCATACTCATCCAGAAGAATCAGTAACCCAGATGCCTCGCAGCCTTCAAAAGACAAATGCGCCGTATTCGCTGACCGATACCCCAGCGCACCATTAACCAACACCCCATCTAGCCCATCCATTAAAATAGACTCCAGCCTATCCCTCAACACCCCAATCCCAGCATGACCATCAGCAGCTAACCTCCCAGCCATAATCTCTGCCGCCTTTCCCATCCCCACTATAGAAGCAACATTCTCAGTCCCACTCCGCAATCCTCGCTCCTGCCCGCCCCCACGGAAAGTCGGATTAAAACGCAAACCACTACGTATAAACAACGCCCCCACCCCCTTAGGAGCATGAAACTTATGCCCTGAAATCGATAAAAAATCCACCCCCACCTCACCCACATCCACAGCCACCTTACCCACCGCTTGAATCGCGTCACTATGAAACGGCACATCAGCAGCCTTAGCCATCTCACTTGCCTCAGCTATCGGCTGCACTATTCCCGTCTCATTATTAGCCCACATCAACGTCGCAAAACCAACCCCATCCTGATTCACAGCCTTCTCCCACGCCTCTAAATCCAACCTACCACCAGCATCCACCCCCACCTTATCAATCACAAAACCATCCTCAGCCAAATGCTCACAAACACGTAAAATAGCACTATGCTCAATCTCGCTCGTAACAATCCTCCGGTTCTCACCACACATCCCAGATAACGACGCTAAAACAGAATTATTCGCCTCAGTCCCACTTCCCGTGAAATAAATCTCCCGCGAATCAGCCCCTATCAAACAAGCCACACTCTCACGCGCAGCCTCTATAGCAGCCTTCACCTCCCTCCCAGCACGGTAACCACTAGAGGGATTATAGCACTGGTCACTAAGATAAGGCAGCATCACCTCCAGCACCTCCGGATGAACCTGAGTAGTCGCATTACTGTCTAAGTAAATCATAACCTTAAGCTAACTAAATATCCGTACATGACAACCCAGCAAATTGAAACTTGTAAGTTTTCATAGACATGCCAAATCATAGGAAACAAATTACAAAAAATCTAAACCATGCCAGACACCCCAAAGGAAAACAAAAAACCAGACAACTCATTACTAGACATCATCGTCAACGTCATCGCACCAGTAATGATCCTCAGCTACATGAGCAAAGAGGAAGGCAAATTCTGGCACCTAGGCCCAGTTACCGCCATGTCCATAGCTCTCATCCTACCCCTCGCCTTCGGTATCTGGCACTTCGTCAAACACAAGAAGCTCAACCTCTTCTCCTGCGTAGGGCTATTCGCCATCCTTCTAACTGGCCTAATCACCATCTACCTCTTCTACGTCGAATCTTCACGCCAATACGTCGGCATCATCTTCGGCATCAAAGAAGCAGTCCAGCCACTAGTCATCGGCTCACTCTTCCTCATCACACACAAAATGACTTCACCACTACTAAACACATTCCTATACAACGATGGACTATTCGATGTAAAAAGAATCAAAAAAGCAGTCAAAGAAAATAACAACGAACCAGCTCATAACTCACTACTCTGGAAATGCACCCTCATCATGTTCGGCTCATTCTGCATCAGCGCAGTGGCCAACCTCGCTCTCTCACTATACTTCTTTAAAGGTCTCTCATCCACACTCGATAACTGGAAAGTCGAATACAATGAAATAGTCGGTAAAATAACAGGCTGGGGATTCCTCGTCATCGGTGCACCATTCATCTTCGTCATGGCATTCATATTATACTTCATGATCAAAGGACTCAAAAGAATCACAGGTCTCAAAACCGATGACATCCTCATAGCCAGATAATAATAAAACCATGAAAATACCACACAGCACCCTACTAGCATCTCTGATAGCCATCGCATCAGTCGCAGGCGCTGTCATGTATTCGCATAAATCCATTAAAAACAAATCCACTAACCCACAACAACTACAAAAAATCACAGAACTACAAAACCAAATCGATATCCTCAAAGGAGAAAATAAAACACTCAAAAAACTCCAAATCAACGGAGCAGAAATCAAACTCCCAATCTCTCACTACAAATTCGTCGAAAAAAACCTAGGCCTCACATTCCCTAATCACGTTCCAGCAAGACGCGTAGACAACGAATACCTCGTAAAATCAGTCACCTACCAATACACTCAACAATTCGGTATCGAAGGAATGGCTAAAAGACAATACGCATTCGAAAAACTAGGCTTAACCCCACCCAACCAATACCTCACTAACCAGCTTGCCATCGCAGAAGCAGTTGGCGCCGTCGCCATCTATGACCACAGCGCTAAAGAAATCCTCCTCTCACCAGAGTTTGACGATGAAAACCTCCTCCACACCACCAGCATCATCAAGCACCTATCCATCGCTCTCATCAAACTAAACTTCCCCCTCCAACAAGAAGAAAAAAATAACCTAACAGATGACGCCTACCACGCCAGAGAAGCATTCATCAAAGGCAGAGCCACATCCATCGCCCAGCGCTACAGAAACATCACCTCCCTAAAAGGTGGCCACATGAAACAATTCAAGCCAAACACAGTAGCAAAAGAAACATTCCAATCACTCCCCATACTCATCCAAGGACTCGCTACATTCCCCACTATCTTCGGTAAATCATACATCGAAGAACTCATGCTAAATAACAACTCAGTCTTCCCTGAGCTCTACCAGAACATGCCCAAGTCCACCGCCACCATCCTCGCCAAAACCATGCCAACCAAGGCCAGCATCCCATCAAAAAAAAAACCAGCAGCCAACCAACACCTAGACACCCAACTCGGCCAAATATTCGCCATGCTCTACCTAAAACAACTAGGTAACAAACACACCGAGCTAGCAAAAAAACTTTCATCAGACCACCTCACCATCACACAAAACCAACAAATCCACACCACATCGTGGCAAACAAACTGGTCTACCGAAAAATACGCCCAGCTGTTTCACAAGCTAGCTAACGAACTAAGCACCATCCCCACGCCTAACCCCACCGTCAAAATCTCAGGAAAACAAGTGACCATAACAACTTCAGACACACAAAACAGCTAACAACTTATCACCATGACAGAACAACTAAAAACGATTGGAGTAGGACTCGCTGGTTTCGGAACCGTAGGCACAGGAGTCTGGGAAACCATCAACAAAAACGGCGACCTCATCACCAACCGATCTAGTAATCAATTCAAAATCAATATCGTCAAAGCAGCCGTCAAAGACATCAACAAAAAACGCATCAACGACGCACCACCAAACCTATTCACCCCAGACTGGCAAGACGTCGTTAATAATCAAGACGTCCACATAGTTGTCGAGCTCATCGGCGGTACCACCACCGCCTTCGACATCGTCGCCGCAGCACTAAAGCTCGGTAAAACAGTCGTCACAGGAAACAAAGCACTCCTAGCAGAACGAGGCACAGAACTATTCCAGCTATCTAAACTACACAACGCCGCCATCCACTTCGAAGCCGCAGTTGCAGGTGGAATACCCATCATAAAAGCTGTCCACGACAGCTACGTAGGAAACAACATCGAGTCCATGACCGGTATCATCAACGGAACATCGAACTACATCCTAGAGCGCATGACCACTGCCGGCCTAGCATACCCAGAAGCCCTCCAAGAAGCACAACAACTAGGCTACGCAGAAGCAGACCCAACACTAGACGTAAACGGATGGGACGCTGCTCACAAAGCCATCCTACTAGCATCTCTCGCATACGGACCCATCATCCAGCCAGATGAAATCTACGTCAGAGGCATCGAACGCGTCACCAGCACAGACATAGCATTCGCTAACAAACTAGGATACAACATCAAGCTACTATCCGTCATCCGTAAACACCCTGACGGACAAATCGAACTCAGAACCCAGCCATCATTCATCCCTAAAAGCCACATCCTATCCAGCGTCAACGGCGTGTTCAATGCCATCGCACTCAAAGGTGACGCCAGTGGCGACGCCCTCTTCTACGGCAGAGGCGCAGGCAAAGAACCCACAGCAAGCTCAGTCGTCGCAGACATCGTAGACGCCGCACACACATGCTCATCCGGCGCTCCTCACAGAGGATTCCTCCCATACTCAGACAACACCTCCATCATGTCTATCGATGAAACATCCACACCCTACTACGTCAGATTCGATGTCACTGACAGACCCGGAGTCATCGCAGAAATAGCACAAATCCTAGCCAATGACGGAGTAGGCATCTCAGGAACACACTCACCAGTTGACCCAGAAAACCCAGATAAAGACTTCGTAGACATGGTCTTCCAGCTCCACACCTGCAACTTCGGAAAACTCAGATCTACTCTAAAAAAAGTCATAGCCCTAGACTCAGTCAACTCAGAGCCTGTCGTATTCCGTATCGAAAACCTCTAATGTACAAAACACACTCAAACCATGGGAGATCAAGAAAAAGACAAATATAAATCCTATAAACGCTACGATGATCGCAGAAAAAATCGCTCCAACGATGACGATGATGACGACGACGACGATTACTACAAAAAAAGATACAACAAACGTCGAGACTATAAAGAATATAAAAAAAGCACCGTAGAACGCATCCTCACACCAGGTAAAACAGCTAACAACATCGTAAAAACAGCCGCCACCGGAATCATTGCATGCGCCACAGTTCTACTCATGCTCATATACAGCCTATCTGGTGACAGACTAGCCAGCGCAAGCTATCTACCACTCGCCACCCTCATTACCGGAGCTCTAACCTCAGCATCTATCTGGATCTTCGGAAGACCTAAATCAGAAGAAGCATACAACAAAGAATTCATCCTACTAAGAAGAGAACTAGAGGACCTAAACAACAGAATCATCGACCTCAATGAAGAAAAATCCAACATGGAACTACGCCTCTCAAATGTCGAAGTACTAGAATCATTCGAAGACAAACTCGCTAAACACACCCTAGAAAAAAAAACCATAACCCACCCCAAAACCAAAATCGCCAGCTCCATACCCACCACATCAAACAACTCCGCCTCAGAAACAACAACAACAACACACTCAACCACCATCACAGAGTAACCTCATCCCTCACCACCAATAATTCCCACATTCCCATATTCCCACTTGCTAACACACCTAATCATAACTTAAATACAACCCATGAGTGACTTTGAGAAAAACGTGCGTGAAACCCTTGCTAACCCAAAAAACCAAGGAGAAATGGAAGATGCTCACTCAGTCGGAACAGTCGGCTCACCAGACTGCGGTGACATGCTCAGAATGTGGCTCAAGTTCACAGAAAAAGACGGTAAAAAAATCATCGATAAAGCTTCATTCCAAAGCTTCGGATGCCAAACAGCCATCGCAGTCGCATCCATGGCCACAGAAATGCTCAAAGGCAAAACCGCCGAAGAAGCCCAGAACCTAAACGCAGCTGAACTATCCGCTGAACTCGGCCCACTTCCTCCCATGAAAATACACTGTGGACAACTCGTAGAAGGTGCACTCAAAAACGCACTCAACGAAGACTCAACAGAAACCAACACTCCAGAAATCCAAACAGATTCTCACACCCTAGCTAGCACCATCTCCAAACATAACAAAAAAACAGGCACCATCAAAATCATCAAACTAGAAGAATAGCTAGTATGCAACGATTCTACTCTAAGCTTGTACGGAAATCATACCGCACACTCAGACACCCACGTATCCGCAAGATAACATGGCTAAATAAAATTGTCTTCAAGCTTTTCAACCGCGCACTCTGGAGACCATGCATGAAAACTGTCGCCGTAGGACTATCCCTCGGCCTATTCAGCTCCATGCTCCCCATCCCCTTCCAAATGATCATTGCCGGCATCCTATGCTACTACTTCCGTGCCAACATCCCCATCTCCCTCGCCGCCTGCTGGATTAGTAACCCCATCACCCAGCTCCCACTCTGGATCTTCCAAGAAAAACTAGGAGAAAAAATAAGAACATTCACAGACACAGGCTGGCTCAACTTCATCGACGTCACCGGTGAAGTACCACTCATAAACCTCCAGGTAAACCTCGCAAACTTTACAGTCGGCGTTGCAGCCACAGCTATCGGACTAGCCATCTTCGCCTTCCCACTAGTATTCAGCTTCTACAAATTAATCCCAAAAAAATACCTCCAATCCACTAAAAAAATTAAAAATAACAATCACACCCCTAAGCAAATGAACAAAATCCCAGTAGAAATCTTCACAGACAAACAACTCGCAGCCAACAAACTCGCAAAAGAAACCGCACAAATCATACACACAAACGACGCAAAAGGAAAAACAACCGTCCTCGGTCTCGCCACAGGCAGCTCACCCATCGTCTACTACAAAGCACTCATCGAACTACATAAAAAAGAAAACCTCTCATTCCAAAACGTCATCACCTTCAACCTAGACGAATACGCAGGCCTACCCCCAGAACACCCAGAAAGCTACTGGCACTTCATGCACCAAAACCTCTTCAACCACATCGACATCAAACCAGAAAACATCAACCTACCATCAGGCACCGTCAGCCCAGAAGAAACACCAACTCACTGCTCTAAATACGAAGAAAACATCATCGCCGCTGGCGGAATAGATCTCCAGATCCTCGGCATAGGTCGCACCGGACACATCGGATTCAACGAACCAGGATCCCCTAAAGACTCACTCACCAGAGCAATCGAGCTAAACAACATCACCCGTGAAGACGCAGCACCCGCATTCAACGGCATTGAAAACGTACCCACTGCAGCCATCACCATGGGATGCGGAACCATCCTCGCCGCCAAACGTATCGTCCTCATGGCCTGGGGAAAAAGCAAAGCCAGCATCGTAAACCAAGCTGTAACAGGCCCAGTAAACAACATCATATCCGCCTCCTACCTTCAAGAACACCATAACTCCAGCTTCTACATCGACCAAGAAGCAGCCAGCGAACTAAGCTAAAAATAACCCCCTCCTCACTCAACAAGCATCAATCCACTCAGAAATTGGACTCCATAAAAATAAGAGGAGCAAGACAGCACAACCTCAAAAATATCGATGTCGATCTCCCCAGAGGCAAACTCATCGTCATCACCGGCCCCTCAGGATCAGGCAAGTCATCACTCGCATTCAACACCCTCTACGCAGAAGGCCAGCGCCGTTACGTAGAATCACTATCCGCATACGCCAGACAATTCCTAGACCAGTTCGAAAAACCAAACGTAGACTCCATCGAAGGACTCTCACCAGCCATCGCCATCGAACAAAAAACCGGCGGAGTCAACCCACGCTCAACCATCGCAACCGCAACAGAAATATACGACTACCTCAGAATCCTCTTCGCCGCCGTAGGCACACCCTTCGACCCCGTCACAGGAGAAAAACTCCAGAAAATGACATCGGCCGACATCGTAAAATCATTATCAAACCACCCAGAAAAAACCAAACTAATCGTCCTCGCACCCGTCCCACTTCAAGAAACTCAAGACCCAGATAGACTCCTCGCTGACCTCCAGCGCCAAGGATTCATCAGAATACGCCTTAATGACAACCTAACAGAAATCGAAGAAGCTCAGCAAAACTGGCCAGACAACATCACATCACTAGAAATCGTCATAGACAGACTCGTCATCAGAAAAGGCTCAGAATCAAGACTAGCAGACTCCATAGAAATGGCACTTCGCATCTGCGGATCAGAAACAAAAGCACTCGTCATGCCGCCAGAATCAGACCAATACTCAGAAACCTCATTTCTCACCAGCTACCGTAACCCAAAAACAGGCTACGAGCTCCCCGCACTATCCCCAAAACACTTCTCATTCAACTCCCACCTCGGAGCATGCCCAGAATGCCAAGGACTCGGCACCAAACTCTTCTGCGACCAAACTCTCATAGTCCCAGACACCAGCAAAAGCCTAAACCAAAAAGCCATCCAGATCTGGGGCGGAACCAAAAACAAAAAAGGATGGATCCAAAGACAAGTCGAAGCCATAGCAGAACTCTTCAAAATAGACCTCGACAAACCATTCTCCAAACTCAGCCAAAAATACAAAGACGCCCTCTTCTACGGACTAGGTGATCAAGAAATCACCATGATGTGGGAGCGCGACGGTCAGCTCATCCCATGGAAAAAAACCTACGAAGGCCTCTGTAACACAGTCGAAAGACTATTCCGAGAAACAGATAGCGAAACCGTCAAAAAAAGCATGGCCAAATTCATGACCTCACAACACTGCAAAACATGTGACGGCAAACGACTCAAACCAGAAATCCTCAACGTAAAAATCGCCAACCACAGCATACAAGACTTCTGCGCACTCCCAGTTGAAGACTCCATCGCCACACTAAACACCTTCCAACTCCCCAAAGAAAACGCCGACGTATGCCAAAACCTCATCAGCGAAGCACGCGAAAGACTAGAATTCCTAAACAACGTAGGACTAGGATACCTCACCCTCGACCGTAAAAGCGGAACCCTCTCCGGCGGCGAATCCCAGCGCATCAGACTCGCCACTCAGCTCGGAGCTAGCCTCGCAGGCGTCGTATACGTCCTAGACGAACCCTCCATCGGCCTCCACCAGCAAGACAACGCCATGCTCATCAATGCCCTCAAAAAACTCAGAGACGCAGGAAACACAGTCGTCGTCGTAGAACACGATGAAGAAACCATACGCGCTGCCGACTGGGTCATAGACATCGGCCCAGAAGCAGGAAAAAACGGAGGAAACCTCCTATTCTCAGGCACCCCAAATGACCTACTCAAATCAAAACATTCACTAACAGCAAAATACCTAAAACAACCCCACCAGCCACCAAACCACTCAGAACCACCACACTCAGAACAATACCTCACCATCAAAGGAGCAACAGAACACAACCTCAAAAACCTAACAGCCAAAATCCCCCTAAACCAACTCGTCTGCATCACAGGCTCATCAGGATCAGGTAAATCAACACTCATCCACAACATCCTACACCGCGCACTAGCCAGAAAATTTCACCGCGCCAAAGCCATCCCAGGAGCACACAAATCCATCGAAGGCATGGAACACATAGACCGAGTCATCGTAGTAGACCAGTCACCACTCGGTAAATCCCCCCGTTCTAACCCAGCCACATACACCGGCGCTCTAGACCACATCCGCGCACTCTTCGCCAAGCTACCACTATCTCGCCAGCGCGGATACAAAGCAGGCAGATTCTCATTCAACATCAAAGGCGGCAGATGTGAAAAATGCTCCGGTGACGGCGCTCTCAAAATCGACATGCACTTCCTAGCAGACGCATACATCACCTGTGACTCATGCCAAGGAAAACGCTACAACAGAGAAACACTAGAAATCACCTACAAAGGAAAAAATATCGCAGACATCCTAGACATGACCGCACAAGAAGCAGCTAACTTCTTCACCAGCATCCCAAAACTCGACGCCATCCTAAGCTCACTCGTAAAAATCGGACTAGGCTACATCAAACTAGGACAACCAGCTAACACCCTCAGCGGAGGAGAAGCCCAGCGAGTAAAACTAGCCACCGAACTATCAAAAACATCCCTCGGAAACACCCTCTACCTCCTAGATGAGCCCACCACAGGCCTGCACTTCAAAGACATCGAGATCCTCCTAACAGCTCTCAAAGACCTCCGTGACGCCGGAAACTCACTCATCATCGTCGAGCACAACCTAGACATCATCCGCCACGCAGACCACATCATAGACCTCGGACCAGGCGGAGGAAAACACGGCGGTAAAATCATCGCCACAGGATCACCACTACAAATCTCCAAGACCAAAAAATCACTCACAGGTAAATGGCTAAATACCAATCAATAATACACAGAAAATAAACTACATAGCCACTTTACTCCATACCAAAACAAAACACAGAGCCAATACAATAAGCAACACTTCTCCCCACAAGCCCATACCTGCTAAAACTATCACCTCCCCCAGTTCTTCCGCACCTCCGGCATCAACCAAAGGGATGACACCAATATCAAACCCGCTCCTATCACACCCATAGCATGGGGCCCCACCCATAAAATAAGAGGAAAAGCCACAAACGCAGAAACAATCCCCCTCAAACCAGTAAAGCAAGTATGCACACTCATATACTCGCCAACCTTATCCGCTGGCGCAAACTTCGTCGTCCATAAGCTCCATAAAATATTCCCCCCAGCCTTCCCCATCCCATGCAATGCCATACCCACACACAACCACAAATAACTCGGAGCAAAAAAGAACACCAAAACACCAGCAAAGAAAAATAAATTCACCAAAACTCGTAAACGATAAAACTCCATCTTATCGTATATCGCCCCCCATATCACCACAGACACTATAAAAGCCAACATCGGCACCGTCGTAGTAACCATACTAATCTTAGCCTCATCAAACGCAAAGCCATAGTAATCATTCGTTATATACTCCACAAATAAAGCCATGCACAACAAATTACCCAGCCCCAACAACATCCAAGTCGTAATCAATTTCCGAAACACATGGTCAGTCTTAAGGTGACCAAACGCATCTAACAAAACCAACTTCTGACTCCGCCTCAAATAAACAGGCTTCATCATCAACGTAAAAAAAACCTTCAATAAACTACACCCAGCAAAAACCCACAACAACACATCATAACCCACCCACCCCTCAACCAGCCACAACCCAGCCATATAAGCAAAACCCGCAGCAGCTGCAGCCCTCACCATACCCACCACCGAAAATAACCTACCTCGTATCTCCCCAGGGTAATGCTTCCTATATATCTGAGAAAGTAACGGCGCAGATATACTATGAGCCATCAACGCCACCACAACTCCAATAATATAACACTCCACCACACCATGACCTAAGGCCGCAACACCAAAACCAAACGCAGAAACCAGCCATGCCAAACCAGCAGAAACATTCACACTCCAGCCTAAACGCCTAACTCCAGCAACAGAAAATAAACTCAACAACAAACCAAAAGCCGGCGCCGCCACAAAATAAGACTTACTTAACGTATCAACATGAAGATAACGTATCGCTATCATCAAGCCAAAAGTACTCACCACCGTCTCAGTCACTCCCATCGGAAATGCCCGGCAAAGATCCCAGAAAAACGTCTTCCGCCAAACCCCACTCTCTAAATCCGCATCCGCAGAAAATTCACCCTTACCTCGCTTCACCACTCAATAAATCAGCATCTCCTCCATCAACCTGCCTGCCAAACGCACCCAGTAACCATACAAACATCCCACAAACTAAAATAGAAGAAAGCCCAATGTGCAAAACCTGAACCACCCTCAAAACCCCAACATTCGCCAATATCACACCCAAAACCATCTGAGACAAAACCATCCCCAGCACCACCTTCTCAGGCCAAGTCACCCCTCCCACCCTATCACCCCTACTTAACCCAAACCACCATAAACTCACCCCTAATATCAACCAAGAAAAACTACGATGAATCATATAAACCCAACTACCCTCCAGCTCCAAAATCCACTCAGATCGAGGAGCATCACCATGAGATTTCTGCAATGTATCCGTCATCTCCCGAACCTGAGAACCCATCATCCCCTCAATCAAAATCAAAGCAAATAACCCCAAACCTAAATACCTAACAAGCCTACCCCTCCCCTCATTAAACTCTAACAGCCAACGCCTATCTCCACCTCCCCACACAAGATAAACCTGCACGCACATCAACAAAATAGCCAAAGCCATATGAGTCGTTATCGTCCCAGGCCGTAAACCAGAGTAAACTATCCGCGCTCCCATCCATGCATTCACACCCACCAAAACCACCGCAAAAAAAGCACCATAAAATATCCATACCCGTGACACCCTAAAACGATACGCCATAATCATCGTCAAAACCGCAAAAAAACCAACAGGTATAGCACATAACCGATTCGTGAACTCCACCCAAGTATGCACAGGATTAAACTCCGCTAACACCGTCTCCCTCGTTATATCATCCGGATTCCCACCATGCCGCTCTCGCTTCGCCTTATACTTAGCTAACGGCAAGGCATCCACATCTATCTCACTCACATCAGTAGGAGGAATATACTCCCCCCAGCACTTCGGCCAATCAGGACAACCCATCCCTGAACCAGTAGCACGCACCACAGCACCCACAAAAATAAGAGCCACAACAGAAACCAATGCTGCCAAGGCAACCTTCTGAAATTTGCTAAATTCACTCGTTTGCTTACATGTGTCCACACAGAACCTATAAGCCACATCATAATTTCTACAACCTGAAAAATAACCAACATTCACAACAACAAACAAAAACCAATATCACACCACCTCACTCCATCACCAAAAAACTCACCACATCCAAAAAAAAACATCTTGTTTTTAACAAGAAAATAACCCTGTTATCAAACACAGATACCATGAACACCCCATCCACAACACTAAAAATTATCGACTCCCACACAGCAGGAGAACCCACCAGAGTCATCATCGAAGGCATACCAGAACTACCCAGCACCACACTCGCTCAAAAACGAGACACCCTAAAAGCAAAGCACGACTGGATACGCACCGCATCACTACTAGAACCAAGAGGATTCCCCGCCATGGTTGGCGCCATTCTCACAGAACCACACGCCCCAGACTGCATCGCAGGTGTCATCTTCTTTAACAATGCAGGCTACCTCGGAATGTGCATCCACGGAACCATCGGACTCGTCACCACACTCCAGCACATGGGAATCATCAACACCGGATCTCATCGCATAGACACACCAGTAGGAGTAGTCACCGCTCACCTCCACAATGACAGATCAGTCACCATAGACAACGTCCCCTCATACCGCTACCAAAAGCAACTCACCCTAGAAGTCCCAAAATACGGAACCGTCACAGGTGACATCGCATGGGGCGGAAACTGGTTCTACCTCATCGAAAGTAACAAAAAAACACCAGCCGTAAACCAAAACAACATCAAACAACTCACAGAATTCACCACAGCCGTCAAAAACACCCTAGAATCCGCCAACATACAAGGAGACGATGGACACCCCGTAGACCACGTAGAAGTCTTCAGCCCTCCCACTGACCAACACTCAGACAGCAGAAACTTCGTCCTCTGCCCAGGCGCAGAATACGACCGCTCACCATGCGGAACAGGCACATCAGCCAAAATCGCCTGCCTCCACGCTGACGGCAAATTATCTCCAGGACAAACCTGGATACAAGCAGGCATCCTAAACACAACCTTCACAGGAACCTTCAAAACAATCACTAACCAAAATAAAATCACACCATCCATCACAGGATCAGCCTGGGTCAACGGAACATCAACAATCATAATCAACCCAGAAGATCCTTTCGCTACAGGTCTCACTAGTGTATAAAAACCTCACATCACAACCTAATAAACCAATGAACAACCAAAATATCTTTTCAGGAACTATCCCAGCACTCATGACACCATGTGACGCTGACGGAAAACCAGACTTCGTAGCACTCGTAAACACCGCAAAAAACCTCATCCAAGCCGGCATGGACGCAGTCGTTTACTGCGGATCCATGGGCGACTGGCCACTACTCACAGACCAAGAACGCATGACTGGCGTCAAAGCTCTCGTAGACGCAGGCATTAAAACCATCGTCGGAACAGGCGCACAAAACACGCGCATCGCTGTCTCTCACGCCACTCACGCACGTGAAATCGGTGCACACGGACTCATGGTCATACCACGCGTACTATCCCGCGGACTCTCACCAGCTGCCCAGCAAAACCACTTCACAGCCATACTCGAAGCAGGTGGTCCAGAACTACCAGCAGTCATCTATAACTCACCACACTACGGATTCGAAACCAGAGCAGACCTATTCTTCAAACTCAATCAACAATTCCCCCAGCTCATCGGATTCAAAGAATTCGGCGGAGGAGAAGCTCTCAGCTACGCCGCCGAAAACATCACATCAGGTGACAACAACCTCACTCTCATGGTAGGAGTTGACACACAAGCATTCCACGGATTCGTTAACTGCGGAGCCGTCGGAGCCATCACAGGTGTTGGCACCGCAATGCCAACAGAAATCCTCAAACTCGTAGACCTCTGCAAACAAGCAGCCACAGGAAACGCCAAAGCACGCAGACTAGCACTTGAACTCAATGAAGCAATGAGCGTTCTATGCACCTTCGATGAAGGAACTGACCTCGTACTCTACTACAAAAGACTCATGGTACTAGAAGGTAACCAAAACTACCAATTCCAAATCTACAGCGATGACAAACTCACCACGTCACAACAAGCACACCTAGACTCCCAACACGCTCAATTCAAAAATTGGTGGAACTCATGGGAAGGTAAAGACGCATAACCATCCAATAACAATCAAATAAAACAACCTCCTCCCACCCCCTAATTCAAAAAAATACATCCACCTCCCACTTCTCAGTCCACCCCCTAGATAAAAGGATGAAAGCCATTCACCGCATCTAAATGAATTTAAACTTTCATTATCATACTTTCGGTATATACTGAAAATATGAGCACAGCGATCCACACACTAAATTCAGAACAAGAGCTACCCATCACTATGGACGAAGCATGGGAATTCTTCTCAACCCCCAAAAACCTAGAAAAACTCACCCCAAAAAACCTCCAATTCAAAATCCTAACCTGCTCTCACGATAAAATGGTACAAGGTCAAATCATCAGCTACAAAATCAGACTCATGCCCCTAGTCTGGATGAACTGGGTAACAGAAATCACCCTAGTCGATGGCAAATCATGCTTCGTAGACGACCAACGATCAGGCCCCTACAAAATATGGCACCATCGCCACACATTCACAGAAACAGAAAACGGAGTCCTCATGCAAGACCAAGTCCACTACCTACTCCCCTTCGGCATCATCGGCAAAATCGTCCACACCCTATTCGTTAAAGCCCAGCTAAAACGAATCTTCGCCTACAGAACCAAAATGCTATCAAAACACTTCAAAAACTAACAAAATTCCAAATTCCAAATTCTAAATTCCAAATTCTAAATTCTAAATTCTAAATTCTAAATTCTAAATTCTAAACTCCACCAAACTCCCAATCACCAAATCCGCCTCACTAAAATCCAAACACCCAGTCAGCCTACTCGGAACCGCCACCGTAACACAACCCGCAGCATTTCCAGCCTTCACCCCATTTAGCGAATCCTCTATCACCAGACACTCCCCTGCAGCTAATGAAAAGCGCTTCACAGCCTCCTCATAAAGATCCGGAGCAGGCTTTATACACGCAGCATCACCACGGCAAATAACCTCATCCACAAGCTCCACCAAGCCCAGCTTCTCTAACCACGCATCCACCCAGCGATGCGTAGAACTAGAAACCACAGCCAACTTCATCTCTCTAAAAATTAAACGATCACTCTCAGAAACATCCGAAACACCAGCACCAAAAGATCCATCACCCCCCACTCCCAGTGCCTCAAACATCTCCCTAACTCCCGCTAAAACCTCTACACCCACCAGATCCCCCTCCAGCTCAACCTGCCGCTTTGCATTAATAGCAGGCCAATCAAACTCCTTCCCCGTCAACTCCTCTAAATACTTCTCTGGCGACCAAGTATCAAAATCTGAGCCTATACACTGCACATAAGTCTCTATCCCCAACTCATGCCCCTCACCCTCATAAACACGCTTCCAAGACTCATAAATAGGCCACTCCGTATCAATAATAACCCCATCAAAATCAAACAAAACAGCCTTCGCCCCCATAAGTAATTCCCTAGCTCTCATAGCCTATTACTAGAGGCTAACAATCTAAAATCTCAAGCTCCTTTATAAATTTTTTTCTTACGGCAACCTCCGACAAGCAGTGTTTTTCTCGTAAATCTTAAATACTGAGTTTTCTAACAGAAAATTCTAAAGGTAGACCAAATCTAAATAAATTTGATCTGATAATTTGGTCTACTTTCGATTAATTTAAATGTTTTTCATGTTCTTTGGTTGTGTTTTAAGGGGGATCACCCCTAATTTCGAAGCTTAACGAACTAAAAAGGCATAGCGATCCATATTGTAGGTTAAATTACAAAAGGCATTGTGTTGTTTGGCTCTCTTAAGTCCTATTCGCCGAAAGAGGTCTGATCCCAGGTATTTCATCCGACCAAAGACATGCTCAACCCTCACTCTTATCCTGCTAACTTTCTTGTTGAATACCCATCACTTTGGCGATCAACTACGCGCTTGGACAATGGGAGCAACAAAAAGAATACCTCAGCAACGGACACCTAGAAATCGACAACAACCTAGCGGAGAACGGCGTACGTCCGACCAAGCTCGGCATGAAGAACTGGTT
>CALGZA010000004.1 GCA_937934595.1 uncultured Verrucomicrobiales bacterium
TGGAAACAATGCAACCTCAGAGCGGGCATTACGAAAGCTCGCAAAACAAGAAAATAAATGATACACATAATTATGAAAGCATCTAAAAAAATGACTAACCTAAGTCTTTGTATTAAAAAAACCTGGCTTGTTTGGGTTTACATAATCTTCCTCATTTACACCTCGTACAATACATCTCCATCCCGTGACTCCAATGAAAAAGATTTTATAACCCTCAAGTTCTCCACATGGCACGCAGAACTAGTAAAGCCTCGTTTCTTCAATGGGGGTATTTTCACTAATACAGTTAAAATATCAACTCCGACTGGTCAAGATTACCACTACAAAGCTATACAAAAAGATTACATTGCTCAAATAGTAGAAAAACTAAAAAAGAAAAATTCCCGCCTAGAGATACTCTGCTACCCCAAAGAGCATAAAAAACATGACCAAATCGTCCAAATAAAACTTAATTCCGAAACTATTTTACCATTTTCTAAAGCCAAATACCTCGCTCATAAATACAGAAAAAAATGCTACCTACACCTATACATAGCATTTTCATTTCTAACACTTGTAGCAAGCCTGCTCTATTGGATCCACAAATGGTCCGAAAAAGACTGTCCTGATCAATAAAAAAGCCAGCAAGAACCACATCTCTGCACCCCCTGCTGACTCAAGAATAGACAGTAGAACGATATCTCGATTATAATGCTGACTTCTCAGCCTTTTCGATAGTTCCTAACTTTAAGTTCATCTTTGCTAACGTAGCAGTTAACGACTCCTTATCAAGCGTTCCACCCTCTGCCATCCAGACCTCAGTCTTGGCACCCACATAAACGTTAGTAACATGTTCCACTTTTCCGAGAGCTACACGAGCTTTCTCTTCAATGTCACTTCAGCCCACACCTGTTAGCGTTAATACATAAACCACCTTCGGCTCTTCCACCTTGAAAGATGTCTGAGATAACATCTCAAGACCCTTACCCTTCAACGCTTTCTCCACAAGCTTAGCATCCAATGTTGCTCCATCCTTGACTTTGACCGTAGCTCTTAAGCCAGATAAAACCACTGAATCAACACCTTCTAACCCAGATAGAGCCGAACTGGCTCTTTTCCCGATTCCTCAACCCTGACCCTTGAACATCACATAGTAAGCACTTGCTTCCTCTGAAGTAGTTACCTTACCAGTTGACGCCGCAGCCTCAGCCACTTTACCCGCTACCTCTGTCACTGAAGTAACAGCCTCTTTATCACATGAAGCTAAGCCCAAAACCATCAGACCAGCAATCATACTATTAATATATTTATTTTTCATAGATTGTAATTATTATGTTTATTTTCGTTCTACACTAAGATTCTACAGCCTAAAACATCTAAAGTCCAGCATCAGTTACAGCCCCCAGCGAGGCAGAAGTAGTCAACTTCGCAAATTTAGCCAGAACCCCTCTATGATATCCAGAATCCCTTGCAATCCAGCACTCTCGCCGCTCAGCTAGTTCAGCATCACTCAGCGAAACATTGATCTGGTTCAGATCAGCATCAATAGTAACCTCATCTCCATCCTGAAGTAAACCAATCACACCACCTACAGCTGCCTCAGGCGTAATATGACCCACCACAAAACCGTGACTCCCACCTGAAAACCTCCCATCTGTAATAAGAGCCACACTATCCCCTAAACCTCGTCCCATCACCGCAGCTGTAGGCCCTAACATCTCCCGCATTCCCGGCCCACCCTTTGGCCCCTCATACCTCACAACTATTACATCACCCGCTTCTATTTCCCCCGCTAAAATAGCCTTCATCGAAGCCTCTTCACTATCAAAACAAACAGCCCGCCCACTAAAACAAGTCCCCTCATTACCTGAAATCTTAGCCACAGAACCCTCAGACGCCACATTCCCATAAAGTATCCGAAGATGGCTATCTTTTTTCTTAGGCGCATCCAACGGCAATATCACCTCCTGTCCTTCAGGATAATCCAACGAAGAATTCGCCAAATTCTCAGCCATCGTCTTTCCTGTAACAGTAAGGCACTCCCCATGCAGTAACCCAGCATCCAGCAACCTACGCATCAAAGGTATGATCCCTCCAATCCGAACCAAATCAGCCATCACATATTTACCACTTGGCTTCAAATCCGCTACAACAGGAACCCTTTTCCCTATCTCAGTAAAATCATCAATACATAAATCAACATCCGCAGCATGCGCCATCGCCAACAAATGCAACACCGCATTCGTCGAACCTCCTAAAGCGATAACAACCGTTATCGCATTCTCAAATGCCTTACGCGTCAGAATATCACTCGGCCGTATCCCCTCTGCAATCATATGAACCACCGCAGCCCCCGCATCAAAACAATCTATCATCTTATCATCACCCACTGCCGCCTGCGCAGAACTACTCGGCAAAGACATACCCAGAGCCTCAATAGCGCTCGCCATCGTATTAGCCGTATACATACCACCACATGACCCAGCTCCTGGTATAGAACACCCCTCCACCTTTTCCAGCTCAGCATCATCATACTCCCCAGACGCATGCCTTCCTACAGCCTCAAAAACAGAGACTATATCCAGTTCCTCATCCTTCCCCTTTATAGTCGTGCATCCAGGCAAAATAGTACCTCCATAAACAAAAACCGCCGGCCTATTCAATCGAGCTATCGCCATCATACAACCAGGCATATTCTTATCACATCCACCTATCGCCACTAAACCATCCATACCCTCACATCCCACTACTGTCTCAATGCTATCCGCTATCACCTCCCGACTCACCAACGAATACTTCATCCCCTCAGTCCCCATACTAATCCCATCAGAAATTGTAATCGTATTAAATATCAAAGACTTACCTCCTGCCGCATCTACCCCCTTAGAACACTCCTCTGCCAACCTGTCGATATGCATATTACAAGGAGTCACCTGACTCCACGTAGACGCCACACCTATCTGAGACTTCTTAAAATCTTCCTTCTCAAACCCCACCGCATACAGCATCGCGCGGCTAGGAGCCCTATCTGCCCCATCTACCACCTTAGATGAATAAGGTCGATTACTCCCAGTATATTCGCTTTCTCTTCTCATATCAAACAACACAATACGCAGATACACACTCACCACGTCAAGCCTTCTCACAGTCAGTAAAATTTTAACAAAAAACATAAAAAGCAAAAAAAGCAAAAAAAGCAAAAAAAAGAGCGACAAGTCACACATACTAGTCTATGAGTATGTCGCTTAGGTGAATTTTAGCTTAAGTCTAACAAAAAAAATAATATGAATACAGGAACAGTAAAATGGTTTAACTCAGAAAAGGGTTATGGGTTTATCACACCAAACGAAGGTGGCAAAGATCTCTTTGTACACCACTCAGAAATACAAGCTGAAGGTTACGCTTCACTCGATGAAGGCCAAAATGTAACATTTGAAGTAGGCGAAGGTGCTAAAGGACCTTGTGCTACAAACGTGAAAGCTTGCTAGTCAACTCTACGTTTTTCAAAAAACCCATCACAGCATTTGCTGTGGTGGGTTTTTTAGTTTTCTCCAAGACCCCCTAACCTAAACACAACTCATGAAAACTCAGCTCACCGCAAATAGCAAGAATTCAAGAAACCTCATCATCAGCACACTCATCATTGTCGCCGCCATATTCATCACATTCGGAGACGCCATAAATTATGGATTCGTCGACTACGATGACCCCGCATACATCTCAAATAACGACTACGTTAACAAAGGTATTACCAAATCAGGTCTTAACTGGGCCATCACTCTCAAAGAAAACCAAAAAGCACTTGCCCACCAAGGTGTCGCTAACCTCTGGCACCCACTCACATGGATCTCTCACATGACAGACGTATCCATCTTCGGCATAAACAACCCAGGTGGCCACCACTTCGTCAACATACTCCTCCACGCCCTCGCCGCTATCGCTCTCATGTTAGCTGTAAGACAACTTAACATATCATGGCTTACCGCTCTGGCCATCGCCACACTCTGGGCCATACACCCACTTAAAGTAGAATCAGTCGCTTGGATCAGCGAAAGAAAAGACGTCCTCAGCGGTCTCTTCTTCTGGGCCGCGATAGCCTTCGCCCTCAGATCAAATAATCTCAACCTAAAACAAACATCTAAACTAGGTCTCACTTGCTTCTCACTAGCTCTACTTAGTAAACCATCAGTCGTCATTCTGCCCGTCGCACTCATCCTTATAGAAGGACTCGCAAACGGTGAAAAAAAATGGAATATTCACTTCATAACCAAAGGACTAAAACGATACCGATATTGGTTTGCTGCCGCTATAATCATAGCATTTGCAACCATCATGCTTCAATCAAAGGGATCCCACTCATACTTCATTAATAACAGCTCTATCACTCAACGAGTAATCCCACAAGCATCAGCCATGCTACTCTACGCCTATAGGTCACTCATACCCATCGACCTATCCATAGACTACCCTTTCCCCACTTTTAGTAGCAAAATCCACTTGCTCATCTGGTTCTGCATCATACTAGGTTCAGCATGGACTTGGTTCAAAAGAAAAGAAAAACCCCTCCTCTTCTTCGCTCTCGCATGGTGGTTCATCTGTCTAGCACCAGTCAGCGGATTAGTATATGTTGGAGCTAGCTTCACACCTGACAGATACCTCTACCTTGCATCCGCTGGCCCACTCATCTCCATAGCCATCTACCTACAACAAAAACTAAATAAACAAACCCTCATCACCATCACCACAGCTCTAACCCTAGCATGGGCATCACTTGCCTTCATTCAGACCAAGGTATGGCAAAGCAGTACCACACTCTTCACTCAGGTCACTAAAGCCCAGCCTAAAAGCGCACTCGGATGGGGCAACCTCGGTGCACTTCACAAAAGAAATAAAAACATCAAACTCGCCAGAAAATCACTCCTCAAGGCCATAGAAATAAACCCAAAGGACTACATCTCATGGCACAATATCGGACAAATTGAACATAGTGAAAATAATCTACTAAAAGCTGAAACCGCATTCAGAAATGCTTTAAATTGCTTCCCAGGTTACACACCCAGCCTCAAAAGCCTCGGCTCTCTACTTCGACAATTGAATAAAAACAGCGATGCAGAAGCCATCTTCCTTAAAGCATGTCAGTCAGCCAACTTCCAAGACCCAAACTCACTCTGGCTACTCACCGAAACCCAAATCACTCAAAACAAAATCACACTAGCACACCAAAACCTTAAACGACTCGAAAAAATGCCCAAACCTCGCACAGCACACCTAGAAAAACTTATCAAACAAACTCGGCGCTCCATCAACATGAAACTATTCCAGTCACCCTAAACCTCCACACCCTCTACTACTTAAGAAGCACACCCTCCCTATCCCTGTTCACCCTCCTACTAATCCACACTAAAACCAAACCTGACAAAATAACCAAAAGCGCCAGAACTTGGAAATAATCCCCCACAGACATCACACCGCTCCACAAAACCTTTATTGACATCGCCGCATTCAATACAGGAACCCATAAAATCCCCCGCGTCAACTCCACCCCAGGAATAACACAGTAAACCAAAGACATCGCCACCACGATCATTAACATAGATGATCTAACATGCGCCTCCTTGTTTGACTTGGACAATAAAGAAAAAGCAAATAGCAATGACGCAAAAAACAATACCAACGCCACTAACAAAACTAAAATACCCAATAACGAAAACACCCCCACATCAGACAACGTAAAACCAGAATCACCACCAGAACCAACCACCATAATCAAAATCCCCCCAATCGTCGAAAGAACAGAAATCCAACCCATTATAATAATAAACAAAAGCTTCCCAAACGCCACCCCCATAAAAGATGCTGGCGTCACTAAAACCGCCTCCAAAGTACCCCTCTCCTTCTCGCCAGCTGCCGTATCCACAGCCACAGCCATACAGCCAGTAAACGCCAGAAAAACCACAAAGTAAGCTCCCATTCCTCCATACTTACTCCCAGACACCTCTAATGCACTAGCATGGTTTACTACCCCCACTATAGCTATAGGAGCTAATAAATACTCCTGACCCTTCATCCGCCTCCCCACCTCCTCTACCCTCATCCTATCAAGAAACTCCTTCACACTCTGCAAGGCCATAACACCACTAGCAGTCGAATAAAAATGCAACTGCAGTGCCCTCTGCTCATAACCCTTATAATCCTCCTTTACTGCCTCAATAAACAAATCAACCTCACCAGACTCTAACATCCTCTGCCTTTCGTCCACCTGAGCCGGTATCCAGACCTTCTTATCATCCGCCTTATTATAAGCCGCCAGCGCCGCATCATCACCCCACCCAGATACACCTATCCGTAACACACGCTCTACCATCTTAGCACTCTGCTTTCGCTCCAAATCCTGAGTCATCAAATTAACCGCTGGATAAAATCCTAACGGCACCAAAACAGTCAATAAAAGCGTACGCTTATCTCGTAACACCTCACGCACCTCCTTCTTCAAAGTAGCCAAAATCACAGCTAGCATGACACTCCCTCCCCACTAAGTAATCCACCGTCAGCCATTTCTAACAAATTAACAAATTTCTCCTCCACGCTCTCCCCCTCTTGGCCCTCACACAGCCCATCCAAACCACCAGAATAAATCTGCCTCCCCTTATGAAGCACCGTCACATCATCGGCTAACAGCGCCACCTCACCCATAATATGAGTTGAAAATAAAACCGTCTTCCCAGCATCCCGGCATGACCGAATCACATCCATCAGCCCCTTAGCCGCCAAGACATCCAGCCCAGTAGTCGCCTCATCAAAAATCACAACATCAGGATCATGAATCAAAGTCCGCGCTATCATCACCCTCTGCTTCTGCCCCATCGAAAGCTTACCAGTAGCCCTATCAATAAAATCACTAAGATCAAACTCGCTAACCATATCATCTATCCTAGCACCTAGCTCATCATCAGATATACCATGTAATTTACCAAAAAAATCTAACGTCTCTCTACCACTCAACTTCTCATGAAGACCCGCACTCCCCGTCAAAAAACCGATACTCCCCCTAACCCCTTCACTTTCCCTAACACAATCATACCCAGCCACACGTAACTCACCCGCATCAGGACGCATCAAAGTAGAAATCATCCTAAGTAACGTAGTCTTACCACTCCCATTAGGCCCCAACAGCGCAAAAACACGCCCCGGCTCACAACGAAAACTCACGTCAGCCACAGCCCTAACATCATCACTCCCCTTACCTCCCCTAAAAGTCTTACAAACCTGTATTGCCTCTATCATCTTAGTTAACAATAAACAAAGAATCACATTTGCCAACAATAGAAAAACAATCACATAACCACAAAAAACAAAACCCAACCAACATTAAACGCTCACACCCACTCTAAATATAAAACACTTTCAAAAATACCCCATCACAACCATACCTCTAATCTAATTTTGCAGATCGACATAAAACCCTCCACCCCTATGGAACCAAAATAACCATCAAAATAATAAAATATAACAAAACTGAAATACCAATAAATCCACACCTAAAATAACCTCCTCCCGCAAACTTAAGAAAATAACATCAGCTTAGAAAACACCATCACCACCCCCCCAACAATAACCAAACCCATCAAAATTGCAATCCAACGATCCTGCTTCAAAATCGCAGGCCTCGCAGGTGACTTAGACAAAGGAAAACCAATCAAAGCATATAACATCCCCGCCAACAAACCTCCCCCATG
>CALGZA010000005.1 GCA_937934595.1 uncultured Verrucomicrobiales bacterium
ATCAGCTCTAGAATTCAAAAACATCTACATCAAAGAACACTAACATAGCATACTAACAAACACTCTCACGTTTACAAAAATCACCAACAAGCCTAGACGATACAAGCTTAACCATTCGTCTAGGCTTAATCTCTTTTAAACCATACCTCCACAAATTCTTACATACTAAATCAATGAATACAACACCCCAACCTTGTAATAGCCTATTACCAAAACTCTCCATAATGATGTTCCTTCAGTTTTTTATATGGGGCGCATGGTATGTAGCCTTATACGGGTTCCTAGTATCTAAAGATATGGCAACAGCCGGAAACGGAGGATCATTTGTATCTGCAGCCTACACAGTTGCCCCAATAGCTGCAATATTAGCTCCTCTCACGCTTGGACTAATTGCAGACAGATTTATAAATACAGAAAAGGTCCTTTCCATACTTTTCATAATAGGTGCTGGGCTACTATATTTAGCTCCAAATTTAGCCGAAGCTGGCTCACCAGACACTTTCCTTGGCCAGTTCAGTCACCCAATGATTCTGTGCCTTCTAGCATACATGATATGCTTCATGCCAACTCTCGGCTTAACAGCTAGTCTTTCATTTAAACATCTACCTAATGCTGAAAAGCAATTTCCAATAGTTCGAGTTATGGGAACTATTGGCTGGATCGCAGGTAACTGGGCTATGTGGGCATGTAGATCTGCAGGTTTTGACAAAACAGAGTTCTCTGACAACTCAACTCACATATTCACTGCTGCAGCTTTAGCTTCGGCAATACTTGGAATTTTCTGTCTATTACTGCCAAAAACTACTCCAGTAGCCAGAGGTAAGAAAATCTCTATTCGCGAAGTTCTGGGAGTAGAAGCATGGGGTCTACTCAAAAACAAAAACTTTTTCATTTTTGCTCTATGTAGCTTCTTAATATGTATTCCTTTAGCTGGTTATTACGCTCAGGGCTATGGCTTCGTGTCAGGAATGGGAGTTTCTCTATTTGGTTCAGCTACAGGGGCAATGAGCACTGGCCAAATGTCTGAGATATTCTTTATGCTAATCATACCATTCTGCTTTGCTAGATTGGGCGTAAAATGGATGCTTACCATTGGAATGGCAGCGTGGGTTCTCCGATATGGTCTTTGGGGATTCGCATTTGGCCAAGAGGGCGTGTTATTGACTCTACCAATTTTCATCGGAATCCTACTTCATGGAATATGTTACGACTTCTTTTTTGTAATCGGAATGATTTATACGGACAAAAAAGCTTCTCCAGAAATAAGAAGCCAAGCTCAGTCTCTCATTGTTATGCTAACACAAGGACTAGGACTAGGCATAGGAGCTCAATTATTTGGCTGGTGGGCAACAGAAAACACCACTGACGGAACAGTAGACTTCGCCACCTTCTGGTATATTCCCGCTATATTTGCCTTAGTCGTCTTAGCTATCTTCATTCTTTTATTCTGGGACAAAGTCAAAACAGAAGACACTGACCAATAATCATCTCACAAACAATCTAAACAAAAAATCATACAACCATCATGCCAACAATACTCTGCGTAGGTGCCGGAAACATGGGCCGTTCTCACGCCCTTGCATATCACAACATCCCTGAATTTGACATCGCAGGAATCGTCACCCGCTCACCTGAATCACGGGAAAAACTCAACAATGAACTAGGTGGCGGATACGATCTATTTAGCGACTTCTACCAAGCACTAGAGCAAACCAAACCAGACGCCGTATCCATCTCCACATACCCAGACACTCACGCAGCATTCGCTAAAGCAGCATTCGCTGCGGGATGTGATGTCTTCATTGAAAAACCACTAGCAGAAACCGTTGCCGAAGCTGAAGAAATAGTAGAAGCAGCCACTAAAAGCGGCAAAAAACTAGTCATCGGATACATCCTCAGACACCACCCATCATGGCAAAAATTCATCGAAATGTCGCACGACCTCGGCAAGCCACTTGTCATGCGCATGAATCTAAACCAGCAATCATCAGGCGATATGTGGAACACCCACATGAACCTAATGTCATCCATCTCCCCTATCGTAGACTGCGGAGTCCACTACGTAGATGTAATGTGCCAAATGACCCGCTCCAAGCCCATCAGAGTCTCAGGACTCGGCGCCAGACTGTCTAACGAACTCCCAGAAGATAAAATCAACTACGGACACCTCCAAGTCACATTCGAAGACGGATCCGTAGGCTGGTATGAAGCCGGATGGGGTCCCATGATGTCAGAAACCGCATTCTTCGTCAAAGACGTCGTCGGACCAAAAGGATGCGTCACCATTGAAGCAAAAGACGCCGCAGACGAGGGCCAGTCAGATAACGTAGACGCTCACACAAAAACCAACTCGCTAAGAAGGCATTACTCAGAAATCGATGCAAACAACCAATTTGTAAAAGAAGACGAATGGATAGAAACCGGCGACGAACCAGACCATGATGAACTCTGCCAGCGTGAACAAGCCTACTTTCTCAAAGCCATCCAAGATTACATGGACTTAACGGAACACATGAATGACGCCATCAACTCCATGAAAATCGTAGCCGCCGCAGACGAGTCCTACCGCACAGGAAAAACAATAGAACTCTAAATCCACCAAATCAAAAACAGATCAAGCCATAAAACATCATACCTCCCAATAACCATCACCCTCTACAAAGAAGTCTCAAAAAAATCTGAATAAATGACACAGGCCTGTGGTCATAGTAGTATATGAAATTGACAGCCATGAGAAAAAAAACACACAGCAACCTAAAGCGCCTAAGCTTAATAATCACCTCCATCGCTCTAGCTACCTCAACAACGAATGCTGACACCTCATGGATGCAAAAAATCAAGCCATTCAAAAACGGCCCTCACCCTAAACTAAAACCCACCAGACTCGAATACAAGATGAGCTGGAAAGGAACAGTCAAAGCTGGAACCATGACCTTTGACTTCAACAAAAAAGACAAACGCTACAAAGGCCTAAATATCACCCAAGCATACGGCCGATCACAAAACCTAGCATACGCCCTCTTCCCATACCACTTCAGTATGACCTCATTCACCAAGTCATCTACCCAAAAACCCCTCATCTTCGTCGCAGATGAAAAAGACAAACGTGAGAAAATCAAAACTAAAAACACCTTCAAATCAAAACACGTTTTACACGCATCAACAGAAACTAAATTACATAATAAATCTAACAAAAACCGTAATCATAAGTTCAGCTTCCCTAACGCACATGACCCC
This sequence comes from uncultured Verrucomicrobiales bacterium, assembly GCA_937934595.1. Taxonomy (GTDB): domain Bacteria; phylum Verrucomicrobiota; class Verrucomicrobiia; order Verrucomicrobiales; family Akkermansiaceae; genus Rubritalea. The sequence continues at coordinate 3,238 of CALGZA010000005.1, forward strand.
CTCTCAGCCATACAATTCATCAGAAGACAACCACTAAGAAATGGAGACAAAATTCACCTCTGCCTCCACCCCTTTAAGTCACCCATGTTCTCAACTATCACCGTCATAGGAAGAGAAACACACAACGGCAGAGCCTGCATCAAACTCGACGTAAAATTACAAAAAATCGATAAGAAAACCATGCACCTCAAGACCTACAAAAAACTCACAAAAGCCACCCTCTGGATCAGTAATGATACAGACCGTGTCATGGTAGAACTCAGATCCAAGGTCTTCATTGGTGACGTCCGAGCAGTCCTAACCAAGCAGACTAGACTGTAATAAAAAGACTAATACTCACTAGACTCCTTTTGCCTCTCCACAGCTAATATATACTGGTTAAGCGACTTATCATCCACATCACCCAGCAGGGCTCTATATCCCTTCAGATCAGTTAGAGATTCCTCATAGCGCTTCAAATGTGCTAGTAACTTACCCCTCTCCAGCAGAGCAGCTCTCTTCATCACTCCCTTACCAGCATAAGCCTGCTGGTAATGAAGTAGAGCCTCTTCATTAAGACCTAAGACAGAGGCTTCCTGCTGAGCAAGTAGAAATAAAGAATCAGCATCAAGCGGATCTCCAGCTATCAGCCCCTTCAGAATACCAGTGATCTTCTCTATATCTCCACCCTCTAATATCAAAATCTTCGCCTCTAATCTCTTGTAACGTCTCTTCGAACCAACACCCTCAAGTATACCTGGCTTAACCATACCATAAAACTCTCTTGCCAAAGCCACCTCACCAGAATCCATCGCTAGACGAACCAAATTCATCGCCAAACGAGCATCCTTGAAAGCATCTGATCGTAGCACCTCCCTCACCACCTCAGCACCGATAACTCGGCTCCCATCACTAAAATGTAATCCCCCAAGTAAAACCTTGTTAGAAAAATCCAACTTTTTCTGCCTGCGCAACAGCTCCAAATGAACAATAGCCTCCTCCACCTTCCCTGCTCGCTGATAAAGATCAGCCAGCGATAGCTGATACTGCAGCTCACTCGGCCTCACCTTAATAATCGTCTTATACAGATTCAAAGCCTTATCATAATCACCCAGCGAATCATGACAATAAGCCTCACCTACCTTCCAATCTATAGCATTAGGATCAGTAAGCTGAGCATTCCTAAATGCGTGCAACGCTGCTGTAAGATCGCCCTTCTGCTGATAGCAATAACCCAACAAGCCCATCACAGAACCATCTTGTGAACCCAACCTAACAGCCTCCAGCAAAATAGGAAAAGCCTTATCATAATCGCCCTCCCTGCTATAGACCGCAGCTAAATTCTGATGAGCTCTAAGAAAGGTAGGAAATTTCTTAATCGCCCTCAGATACTCCTTCTTAGCCAACTTCAGATCTCCTAGCTCATAGGCTATATTACCCAGATTATACATCACCGCAGCAGAACTCTTAGACAATGAACTAGATTTCAACTTCTTAAGAGCTGACTTCCTATCCCCTTTAGCCATCAATGACTCAATAGAAACCAAAAGCCCTCGCTCCTTCGTATCAACAAAAGGCTCAGTCCGCGCATTAATACGGTAACTCCCATTAAAAGCCTTCCGGAAAGAACTACTCTTCCAATAACTCTTAGAAATCGGCATAGGCTTAACACCATAGCTAATAACTGAACTTAACAAACTTAATATCAGAACGGACTTCATCATCTTCTCGGCTTCTTCAGGTGGTAGGTTTTCTTAAACTGTGTCTTCACAGCCACACCCTTATATTTGGGAGCTGTAAAACGACTATTTGATGCCACTCTTCGAGCAGCATTTACTAACTTAGCATCAGTCGTAGATATCACCCTAACCACACGCACCTTACCAGAAACCCCTATCTCTAACAGCAAAGCTACAGACCCCTTAGTACCTCTCACTCCTCGAGGCCATGTAAATCGACCTTGCCTCAGCATCCGCGGCTTACTATCCAGCCTACTAGGAGGATAGCTAGACTTCACCTTCTCGCGCACTTGCTTAGGCTTCTTAATAACCCTAACTTGTTTTGGAGGCCTAACAGGCTTTACCGGTCTAACCTTTTTCACCCACTTTACCTTCACCCTGGGCGTAGCCTTCACTATTTGTTTAACCACTGGCTTCACCACCTTCAACACTGGAAGATCAGCCGGATCCCTATCTATCTCAAAAGAACTGATAGCCAGCTGTGGATCAAACTGTGCAGTCGTCAATGGCAATGGCGTAGCATCTAATTCAACATCGGCTAACAAATCTAATGCAGGTAAAGGCGCCACCGGAGGATTTTCCAAAACATCCTCTTCCTCCTCTTCCTCCTCATTCTCTTCCTCATCCATAGGCGGCTCAGGTAGAGGATCCATAGTAACCTGCTCTACATTATAAAGAATCGCCTCTTTCTCACTCGAATCCATCTTAATCAAACGCGTCACCGCCAACACAGATATAAGTACCGCTGTGATGATCGAACCCGTTATGATAGATTTCGTAAACATAAACCTTATTTAGCCGTAGAAATAGCTACTGATTTTACACCCGCTGACGTCGCAGCCCCTATGACCTTAGTTATCACTCCGTGCTGTGCCCCCTTATCACCTATAACAATAAGCGGCAAGGGATCTCCCCCTCCCTGCGCAGACCTTACTACTCCAGCCACACCACTCACTCCTATACTCCTACCAGCATAAGTAACCTGCCCATTCTTACCCACCGCTATCTTAATAGCATCACTCTCTAGTGATTTAGTACTCTTCATCACAGGCGGCTTCGCTATATCCACACCCACCTCATTGTTAAACACAGTCGTTACAATAAAAAAGATCAGCAAAATAAACACTACATCAATCAAAGGTGACATATCAATGCTTGCCTCACTCTCATTATTCGATGAAAAATGCCGCATTCGTCTCATGCCTGCCCCCCCTTCATATTAGCCATATGGTGATACATCTTCTGCTCTAAATTTCCCTGAACCCCATTCGTCTGACTCCGCAAAATAGCCAACAATATCGCACCAGGTATCGCCATAAAAAGCCCAGCCTGTGTCGTTATCATAGCAGATGAAATACCCATAGAAATCGTATCTATCGGCTTACCTCCAGCCTGTGTCGCCAACCCATTAAAAGTCACAAACATCCCAAAAACAGTCCCCAACAACCCCGCCAAAGGTGCCGCCGCAACCAAAACCGCTATCATTGGCAAACGCCGCTTCACCCAAGAAAATCGATCTAACTCAAAAATCGCTATATCAGCACCTATCGACTTCTCATCCTGATAATTCACCTTCGTCTCATCAAGCTCATGAATCTCCTGCTTCACCGCATAAAGCCCAAACCATGTAGAAATAATCAAGCCATACAAAATCACAGACAAAACAACCATCACCCACAAAACCGGTCCCCCCTGAAGGAAAACCAACTTAATCTCAGAAAATAATGTGGATAATAAACTCATCTACTTTTTACGAATACAGTTAACAACCGTCAGACCTATCTTCTCCGTCATCTGACTTATCCCCTGTGATCTTCGTGATAACAATGAATGTAATATCAATGCAGGTATAGCCACTATCAAACCAAACAACGTCGTCACCAATGCCTCAGATATTCCTCCAGACAACAACTTAGGATCACCAGTCCCCACCACAGACAACGCACTAAACGTACTAATCATACCAGAAACCGTCCCTAACAATCCCAACAAAGGCGCGATCGCAGCCGTGATCGCAATAAATGGTAACCACTTCTGCAAACCAGACTGAACATCTATCATCTGCTCATAAACTATCTCCTCCACCACATCAGCTCCCTTATGTATACCAGATAAAGCATTCTTCATCACCACACCAACTGGATGATTAATGCTTTCGCATGATGCCTGGGCATCAGATATATTTCCCTCCCTAACTTGATCTAACAACCCAGATAGCCACCCACCCCTTGGATTCTTAATCTTAGACAACTGGAAAAATTTCAAAATCGCACAGACCAAAGACACAATAGCCACAAAAACAATAGGCCATATCCATGCACCACCCTTACTAAACAACTCAAGCGGGGTGTTACTTATAGAAGCCAACGCCCTCGCCTTGCCACCAGTCAGATCCACATCAACAACAACCTCATCACCTCTAATAAGACCCACTATCGCTTCATCTCCAGTTTCTATAAGCCTAGCATTACGGCTAGCCCTATCCACCACCACCGCTCCAGTAACACCACCAGCAGCATCAGAAAACCAATAACTAGGTCCAAAACTAACCAACTTACCCTGTAAAATCTTACCCTCAGAATTAGCTACCTCAGAATCTACCACCACACCTCCTATCGCCTCCTCCAATCGCTCAATCCCAGCCTCCAGCACCTTCATCCTCTCAGTCAAAGAATCATCCGCAGGCTCATACTCAGCTTTTAACGTCTCCCCCTTATACATACCAGATTCAACCTTAGACCGAAAAGAACCCAACTGATCCGAAAGATAGCTCACCTCACGCACCCTCGCCGAAGCCTCACCCTCTAACTTCCCCAAAATAACCTTGCGGTCAGCATTACCTAGCGCAGCTAACTTTACCATCCTACGTTTCCGGATCAACTCGGCCTGCATCGCCGCAACCTTACCAGACAATGCCACCTTCTCTTCAGTGACTGAATCACGATGCTTCGTAAGCTTACCTATACTTGATGTCAGATCCCTCTTTATCCCCTTTATATCAACACTAGCCTGCCCTTTCACCCCAGATAACCCCAGCAAAGAAACAGTAAAACAAATCCCAAAAAACGGTATCATACGTATCAATCTCATCCTAATTTATCTGTAGTGGAAGTTTAATTAACTGCGGCTGCGTCGTCTTATCAAAAACAGACATCGCCTTCTTAATATCCTCTAACTGACTATCATCCCTGCGCCATTCCCATCCTCCATCAGTTCCAGAACCTGGCTCCCCTATCCCTGCCACATCACCCACCCAGAAAAACGCCCTGCCTAACCCCAAATAAATCACCTGCGCCTGCCACTCCTCTGACCCTATACGAATCTTCTGACTACTGCGGTAAACCCCAGAATTAAAGCTATTACCTGCCTCTATTACACTCATCATCGGCTCTAACAACAACCGAGCAGATAATTCCTTATCCTCAGAACGCAGCAAATCCAGCGTATCCGCTATCTGTTCACGCAGCGGCTCAGGAAATCTCTTCGCCAAAGCTATCACTCGCGGCTTTTGCTTCACCAAAAATGCAAATAATTGCCGACGCTTCTTATCCTCAGACTTAATCTGAGTCTCCAGCTTCTCCTTCTTATCATCATCCATCTCCACCGAAGGAACCGCCGCCAAATGCTGATCTAAAATAGCCAACTCATTAGCATAAAGTTTCAATAAAGCCCTACTCTCAGCCTGCTCTCTCTTCCAGTCAGACTTCTCCTTCGCCAGTAACTTCTCCACATGAACCCACTCACGGATGACTTCCTTAGCAAGATCTTGCTGATCAATCGGCTCTTGCGAATGAATCTCAATAACAGAAATTAAGCTGAGTAGGATGGTAAGTTTTTTCATGAAATAAAATCGAATGAGCTGGGGTATGAGAAGTTTGTTTCGGGAGTAAGTTTAGATAAGACGCACAGCATCTCGTAATTACCCAAACAACCTACCCCCTAACAGCCAAAAAACCAGTCAAAAAATAAATTTTTATCATCCCTGTGAGTACACCAAAAAACAAACTCAACCTCTCACACCTTACCTATAGCTTACCTTCAATGATTGCTGTAAATGATCCAGCAGCCCTTGGTGCGCTGCATCCACCTCCTTAGACTTAAGCGTCCTAGCAGGTGAACGATAATAAAAACTATAGCCCACAGACTTCTTATCAGCAGCCAACTTCTCACCACTAGAATCCATAAACACATCAAAACAATGATAGCTCACTAATAAAGACTCATTATACTTCTTTATCGCCTGCTCCACCTCAGCATTCGTCAAAGCCACAGGAACCTCCATCGCCGCATCCCTACTCGAACCAGGAAACTGTGGCAGCTCACTCACCTTCTTCACCCCAGTAGCCAACTGCTGAAGCTTCTTAATATCCAGCTCAGCAACGTAAATCGGATAATTCGCATCAAGCTCACGGCAACGCGCAGGACTCAACTGAGCAAAAACTCCACAAGGCTTACCATCAGCCAAAACATCTGCAGACAATATGAACCCCTCCCTCTCTCGCGGCTTCAGCTGGATAGTCACGCCAGGTAAAATAGCTCCAACTATCGCCTTTAAATCAAATAAATCAGCCACAACAGGCTCCTTATTCGCCCAGTTAAGCGGAGCCGTTTCACCAGATATAAGCATCGCTAGAGACTCCGCCTCCAGATCCTTCGCCTTCCCTCCTCCAGCATTTCGGAACTGCTTCCCAACTTCAAAGAAACGTAAAGATTTAGAACCCTGCCTAATATTCCTCGCAGCTGTCGCCACCAAACCAGGAACCAAACTAGGACGCATTATCGCATGATCCTCACTAAGCGGCAACTTCACCTGTATCAAATCCCCATCAACTAACGGCCGCAAAGGAAGCGCATCAGAAATTTTTGCTATCATAGTATCAGTCGCATCATGCGCGATCAGCTTCATCGTCTGCGTCTCATACATCCCCATAGAAGCCAACTGCTTCTTCAAAAGCAACTGGTAATCATAAGCCTTATCAACAGCACTCTCCATCACATATGACCCTCCAAAACGTGATGCCACGTTACTCAGTCCATGAACACGGACTATCTCCTCCACAAGATCAATATGACGACTAAGATCCAGCCTATAATGCGGTACCTCCCACATATCACCATCAAGCTCCACCAACCCTAACTTCGCCAGTATAAACTTAGCCTTCTCCAATGAAATACTCCCACCCATCATCTGATCCAGCTTCCCTATATCCAAATGAACAGGCTCCACAAGATCTGGCACCTCACCAGCCAGCAACGCCTCACTAGTAATCTCACCACCAGCTATCTCAGTTATCAACTTCGCCGCATATGCAGACGCAGTAAGAACATGCTGTGCGTCTGTACCACGCTCAAAACGATAAGAAGAATCAGAGCTAAGTGCCGTGCGGCGGGATGTCCTACGTATAAAAGACGGCGTAAAATACGCAGACTCCAGAACAATATCAGTAGTCACCTCAGTCACACCACTATCTTCACCACCCATTATACCAGCTAGCGCTAAAACACTCCCAGAAACATCAGATATTACCAAATCATCTACACTCAAAGAATGCTCTTCACCAGTTAACGCTCTAAATTTCTCTCCATCCTCAGCCATCCGAACATCAATTCGCTGATCAACCCTAGCCGCATCAAACGCATGCAAAGGATGCCCTAACTCATGAAGAACATAGTTCGTAATATCAACAATGTTATTAATCGGACGTAACCCTATCGCCTCCAACTTCGTCTTAAGCCATAAAGGACTATCCTTCACCCTCACATTAGAAATCTTTACCGCAGAATAACACGGACATCGATCAGGAGCAGACAAGGAAATAAAATCACTAGCCTCATCCACATCACAAATCGGATACGTATGAAGCTTCCTCTCCAGCCCAGTTAAAGCAGACAACTCACGGGCCATCCCAGTATGACTCAGCAAATCAGGCCTATTCGGAGTCACCTCCACCTCAATGATCGTATCAGACTCATACATCTCAACCAACGGCTTACCCACCTCAGAATCCTCCGCCAAAATAAGCAACCCATCAGCCTCATCCGGAATACCTATCTCACTCCCACCACACAGCATCCCCCTAGACTCTACCCCACGTAACTTACCATCCTTAATCACAAATCCACCACCCAAATCCGCCCCAGGAAGTGCACAAGGAACCTTATCACCCACCTCATAATTCTGAGCACCACAAACAATCTGTCGCAAACTCCCCTCACCAGCATCCACCTGACACACCTTTAACCTATCCGCATCAGGATGCTGAACCGCCTCCTTTATCTGCGCCACCACCACAAGCTCAGTCGCCAAACCACGCTGCTCTATACCCTCCACCTCAACTCCCGCAAAGGTAAGTAAATCATCAAGTTCTTGAATAGAGTGTTTACTAAGATCCAGATGATCATTGAGCCAGTTCAGTGAGACGTTCATATGCGTATTAAGTAATTAAAAAAAATGCTGCCACCTATTTGCCGACATCAGAACAAAAGTCAAGAATGGATCAGCACCACCAAACCGTTTCATCCACACCAAAAGCTAATGCAAAAAATGAATAATCTTCTCCGCAGTCAAAGGCCCTATACCAGGTGTAGACTCTATCTGCTCCTGAGTCGCCTTCTTAATCTTCGCTATAGATCCAAACTTCTTCATCAAAGCCGCCTTCCGCGCCGCAGTCATACCAGGACAATCATCTAACAAACTCTCACGCATTCGCTTCTTCAAAAGTAATTCATTATACAAATTCGCATAACGATGCGCCTCATCCCGTATCCGCTGCATCAACTTCAGCGCACCCTGATGATGATTGATCAAAAGCGGCTTACTATTCCCAGGAAAAAAAATCTCCTCCCGCTGCTTCGCCAAACCAATAATCGGCAAATCCTGCAAACCCAACTTCCGCAACTCCCCATAAGCCGCAGATAACTGACCCTTACCACCATCCACTATCACCAAATCCGGCAAAGCTATCGGACTTCCCCCCTCTGCCCGTAACCTATACAATAACTCAGTCAAATCCTCCTGTGAGTCCGCCACCTCAGGATTCGCACGCATACTCTCAGAAGCTATCCTATTATACCGACGCCTAACAACCTCCGCCATAGACGCAAAATCATCCTGCCCATCCACCGTCTTAATCCGATACCGCCTATAATTAGAATTATCAGGCGCTCCATTCAAAAAACGAACCATCGATGCCACACTATGAGTCGAAGAAACATTAGAAATATCAAAACACTCCATAATAGCAGGAGGCCTAGGTAACCTCAAATAATCCCCCAGCTCAGCCAAATCCTCCTTCGGAAGCACAGTCGTAGGGATCGACTTAGCATGAGCAAACTGACGCGCCTTAATCGTCGTCTTCTCCAAATTATCAATCACATCACGAAGCTCCGCAGCCTTCTCAAAATCCAACTCCCCAGCCACCTTCTCCATCTCCCGCCTCAAGCTATTCAACTTATCCTTCCTCCCCTTACCAGAAAGCAAAGCACACGCATCCACTACCCTCTCATGATACTCCTCCCGCGTAGTCTCACCCACATACTGCTCACCATAACGCCTATTCAAAACCTCCCCCACCTGCTTATAAGTAGGATCATCCTCAGACTTCGGAGCCTGAGTCCATATCCCAAACTCCTTATTTATCCAGTCCAACGTCGCAATAAGCGCACTACCATGAACAAACGGACCAAAATACTTATAACCATCACCCCTCCGTATCCTACACAACCTAAAAATCGGATACTCCGCACTCAAATCTATCTTCACTAAAAAATAACGCTTATCATCCTTTAACGCTATATTATAACGCGGCCTATACTGTTTAATCAACTTCTCCTCCAGTATCAAAGCCTCCTCCTCATTCCTCACAACATGCGTCTCATAATCCCAAATAGAATCCAACAACGCCCTCGTCTTCAAATCAGCCCTCTTCTTCCGCGAAGGTATAAAATACGAACCCAGCCGCTTCCGCAAAACCTTCGCCTTACCCACATAAATAACATGCCCCAGCCTATCCCGCATTATATAAACACCAGGCTGCAACGGCACAGTATGCATCCTAGCACGGAGTTCAGCCAGCTTAGTCGACATAAAAAAAAACTACTTCCAAGTTACCTTATCCATAGACGGCTTCCGAGACCCCTTAGGCCACTCCTTACCCTCACGCGGCCACCCCACATACAGTAAACCTAAACAACGATCATCATCACCCAACTTCAAAAACTTCGCAAAACTTTCCCCATACGTTACAGCCGGTGATGACCAAAATAACCCCAAACCAGCCGCCGATGCAGCCAAATGCATATTCTGAACCGCACATGCAACCGCCTCTATCTCCTCAATCACAGGAATCTTCGGCAAATCACCACGCTTCATCAACACCGCCACCACAGCATGCGCATACAAAGGATTCATCCCCATCTTCTCAAACTTCTCCTCCTTAAACTCACCCTCAGGAGTATCCTCCTTATAAGCCGACTGTAACGCCTCAGCCAGATACTTCCTACTACCACCACGATAAATAATAAACCTCCAAGGCTCAGTATGCCCATGACTAGGAGCCCAGTTCGCACACTCAATAAGCGTCTGCCACACACCATCAGTCACCTCCTTATCAGCATCCATATCAATTGGCTTTATACTTCGGCGGTGGGCTATCAGCGCGGCTGTCTCAGTGATATTCATCTCGCACTCATAATACCACCTCCCCAATAGGTCAAGCTTCACAAAATAACCAAACCCCCAAACTCCTAACCACCAACAACAAAAAAATCACGCCAAAAAACATGCATCGCATCAAACACAACCACTTTCTAAAAGAATTCACCTCAATTTACTTGCATAATCTACCCCATCACGTTAAGCCCGCGCGCGCTTGTTTTTAGCCGTCGCAAAAAAACGAAAAGTACTGGCAAGCGAGGAACCATAATGCGACGGGCTTTTCACACCAAAATCAGGCTATCTGATTCAAGATAAGCCAACTACAAACACAATGATAAACGAACTAATTAAAGAAATGGTTGACGCTGGAGTTCATTACGGACACCAAACGCGCAAATGGAACCCAAAAATGAAGCCTTTCCTCATGAAAGACAAAGGCGGCATCTACATCATCGACCTTGAACAAACCGTTCAACGCCTAGACAAAGCTAGCAGCTTCCTCAGTGACCTAGCCAGCAAAGGCAAAAAAATCCTCTTCGTCGGCTGCAAACGCCAAGCACAAGAAGCAGTCAAAGAAGCAGCAGGAGCAGCAGGTCAATACTACGTTAACCATCGCTGGCTTGGTGGAACACTCACCAACCTCGCCACCATCCGTAAATCAGTCGAACGTCTCAAATACCTCGAAGACATCGAAAAATCAGCCGAGTTCAAGGCAATGTCCAAAAAAGAACTCGCAGCACTCGGACGTGAGCGCACCAAGCTCTTCCGTAACCTAGACGGTATCCGCGACATGGAAAAACTCCCAGACGCAATCGTCATCGTAGACTCTGCTCGCGAAACCATCGCAGTCGCTGAAGCACGCAGGCTAAACATCCCAGTCATCGCCATCGTAGACTCAAACGCTGACCCAGCTAAAGTCGACTACCCTATCCCAGGAAATGACGATGCCATCCGCTCTATCCGTATCCTACTCCAGAACCTCGTAGATTCTATCGTAATTACCCAAAAAGGATAAATCAACAAACTAACTAAATTCATTATAAAAACATGGCTATCTCAGCTAAAGCAGTCTCAGAACTGCGTAAAAAAACCAGTGCAGGTATGATGGCCTGCAAAAAAGCACTCACAGAAGCTAACGGTGATCTAGAAGCCGCAGCCAAGCTCCTCCGCGAAAAAGGAGAAGCCAAGCGCAGCGACCGTGCAGACCGTGAAACTTCTGAAGGCATCGTCGCCACATTCGTACCTGAAGGTGCCACATCAGGAATCCTCGCAGTCGTTAACTGTGAGACAGACTTCGTCGCAAAAAACGAGGCATTCCAAGCCTGGGTAGGAACACTACTCGAGACCATCGCTAACAGCGGTGTCTCCTCAGAAGAAGAAGCTCTATCCATCGCATTTGAAGACGGAACAGTAGAAAACGCCCTCGGCGCCAAATTCGCAGAACTCGGTGAAGTCATCAAAATATCTCGCCTAGCTCGCTTCGAGGTCTCAGGTAACGGTGCAGTCTCATCATACATCCACATGGGTGGTAAAGTAGGAGTCCTACTAGAAGTTGGATGCCAAAATGCTGACACAGCATCTAACGCAGACTTCTCTACACTCCTCAAGGACATCACACTACACATCGCAGCAGCCAGCCCAGCTGGACTCTCACGTGATGACATCGACGGCACAGTCGTAGAAGAAGAAAACGAGATCAACCGCAAGCAACTACTCGCAGAAGGCAAGCCAGAAGCCATCATCGACAAAATCCTCATCGGTAAAATCAACAAATTCTACAGCGAGCAAGTACTCACTGAGCAGTCATTCGTTAAAGACCCTGACCTCAGCATCGCACAGCTACTAGAAGCAAAAGGCAAAGACCTAGGTGACACCCTCACCATCAAACGCTACGAGCGCTTCGGCATCTAATTAAAAACCAGGAAACCAATCTCAAAGCCTCTACCCCACCACCGGGGCAGAGGCTTTTTCACACCCACCAATCACAAACACCCAGCAAAATCCCAAATTTAAAATTCCAAATCCTAAATTGCAAAAAACCGCCCATACCAAGCAGACAAAACAGCCTAGCCCAACGCACTAGGAAAAATCCCACTAAAACAAAGACCAGTAACAGCGACCCATCCCCACCGTGAAACGTTAGAATTATCAGCACTATTTTTGATTTAATTCTTAAATAACCATCCCCACCTTCATCGGACAAAAATTCAGATTATATCAACAATACTGCATATGACAACGTTTACACCAGCCCGCATAATTTCACACAGCACTTCAAGTCCCCCCTTCATCTTAGCCCTCAGCTGATTTTCCTAATACATAAATAAACATTGATCTAAAAAAAGTAGTTATCATCCTAACGATAAACTTCATAACACTAAATATCCACTCGACTAGTATAAAGAAATTTATTATCTATCCAGTGAATTATAAACAACTAGTTAGCCTAAAAATGATTACCTTCTTCATAATTAAGCAGATATTTCAAGAAAACAGCCAGATTGCTATCTCTATTTATTTAATCGTTGTGGTATTCCTCTCATATATAGTGAAATCTGACTGTAATCAAATAGGAGAAAGCTTTCTGAGACACTTTTTACTTATTATATTTTTCCCCGTGTTATTTGGAATACTGTGGTTTTTCCTATGGCCAGGAACACTACGACTTAAGCTCAAAGGCAAATCGATTTCGCAAACAAATGAAGCAAAAAATCTACGTAGACACAAACTACAGAAAATTCGAAATGAAACCAATAAAAATGGCTAATCAGTTAGGTAACGGGTTCTAACCGCCACCCCCCACACACCACCGGCCATACGGATCCGTAGTAAGGCGGTTTCAATGTGAAAGACTTGCTTTCCGGCAAAGAAATCCACATCGCTGCTAACCCTTAATATCCAGGGGACTCTTTACTCCCTTCCCGTTCTGGTTCAGAGCAAC
>CALGZA010000006.1 GCA_937934595.1 uncultured Verrucomicrobiales bacterium
AGCTTTTATACTTTGGGGAAATTTGCGTGAATAATTGATTGCATTTGGGTTTCTAGGCATTCGTTCATCATGCTTATGTAAATACATTGTACAAGCCTTAATTGTTGAAAGCTTAATTTTTCCCGAATGTAGTCCCCCTGATAACAAATCACTAAAAATAAACTCGACAAGAAACTGGGCGTTTCTACCCTCATATCAATGTAATATATATGATCAAAAAAAATTCTCACCCACCGCAAAAACAACTATTCCCACTTAACAAAATACTGATCATTTTAAGTATCTTTTGTGCAAATTGCAGTGAAAAAAAAATAACACAACCTCACCCTACTTCATCAAACAATAAAGCCAAAACCACACAATTCTTCCTAACCAGCCAGGCAGAAAAACAGAGCCTCGTAAAGCGTCAGTCAGCATTCAAAACCAATAAAAACAACTGGGAAAGTGAATTCTGGCATGAACAGACACATCAAGCCCTTAAGGAATTAGGCATAGCTCTTCAGCTAAATCAAACTCCAGAAAAATGGATACATAAATCTCATCATTTAAAATCCACATCGAACACTTTCCGTCCTTCAAACCCCAAAATTATACACCAATACCAAGGAGTAAACATTTCTCGCTCTAATCACCCCACCACATCCCTCTGCGGTAAACACCTCATAGACGCACTGTCAAATACTCTCAGAAACACCTCCCAAGCTTGGTCACACTTCAAACAATACGGCATCAAAAAACTCAAAAAACAAAATAACATACAAACCCAAGTCTTCGCTAAATTTGGAGGAAACCGAAATAAACATAAATTCATCACTGAAATGCACTGGATCGTAAACTGGGAAATCCATAATAACGTGCCACGTATCACACAAATCAAATTACAAAAGTGGCAAGAAACCACTGCCCCAATTTCAAAAAAATGGTTCGTCGACCGCTCTACAGATACCATCGGCCACTCACCCTCATATCAAAAACAACTTACAAAAGGAGCCAACCACTGGGTCAAACTTATAACAGGTGTTTCTGGTCGCGGTTACCAAGGCATCGCTATCGGTGACCTCAACGGCGATGGATTCGATGACGTCTTCTGCCCACAACCAGAAGGACTAGCAAACTGCCTATTCTTAAGCCAAAAAGACGGCTCTCTATCGGACGAAGCATACAAACTAAAACTAGCATGGACCGACGAAACAGTCTCAGCACTTATCGTCGACTTTGACAATGACGGCCACCAAGACCTCGTCATTGGAACTGCCAATAATGTCGTTTTTCTCAAAAACCAAGGAGCCGCATCCAGCTTTCAAATAAAACAACAATTCAAACAGGAAGACTGTTCCTCATTAGCAGCAGCTGACTTTGATGGTGATGGACTCCTAGACCTCTTCGTCGGAAACTATCTAGGCGCCGAAAAATCACTATCGATCGTAAAACCAGATCAAGTCTATGACGCCGTCGATGGGAGCCCGAATCACCTATACAAAAACCTCGGTAACTTCTCATTTATCGATGTTACTAAAGAAACTGGTATAGCAAAAGAATCTAGCAGATTAGCATTAGCTGCATCATGGGAAGACTTTGACGATGATGGTGACCCAGACCTATACGTCGCTAATGACTTTGGTAAAAACTGCCTCTACGTGAACCATAACGGAAAATTCATAGAGCTCTCAAAATCACTCGGGGTAGATGACCCATCCACAGGAATGTCAGTCTCATGGGGAGATCCTAACAACGATGGAAAAATGGACCTCATCGTCGGAAATATGTTTTCCGCCGCAGGAAACAGAATAACCAACCAACCCAAATTTACCAACAACCTACAAGCAGAGCTTAACAGCGAAAAAATCCGCTACCTAGCAAGAGGTAACTCACTACTAATAAACAAACCAAACCGATTTAAAGAAACAAGCGCATCCAGCGGTGTCATCAATTCTCAATGGACATGGAGCATGCTTTTTGCAGACATCAACAATAACGGACGTGAAGACATACTCGCTCTCAACGGCTACATCACAGGAAATAAAGATGACGACCTCTGAAGTTTCTACTGGAGGCAGGTCATGCCTGAAACAGGAAAAGTCAATCCAGCCAAAAACACTCTAGAAACACTCATCCGAGATGGCCTCTCTCTCAGCGGAAATGAAAAAAATGTTGTATTCCTTAACGTAAATAATGAATCCGGAAAGTTCGCAGACATCTCCCCTCTTACAGGATTCGATGACCCAGGAGATGGACGTGGACTAGCCATCACCGACTGGGACGGAGATGGTGACCTAGATGCTTGGATCAGCAACAGAACAGGCCCAACCATTCGTGTCTTAGAAAACAAACTCGGTGGCCGCTCCATAGCTTTTGAACTCACAGGTACACAACCACGGTGCAATAGAGATGCCATCGGAGCTAAAGTAGAGGTCAACGTTTCAGGAAACAAACTAATCCGTAGCCTCAGAGCAGGTGACGGCTACAAAAGCCAAAGCTCTAAACGACTTCACTTCGGACTAGGAACAACAGGACAAGTGAAATCCATTCTCGTAAAGTGGCCAGATGGATCCAATGAAACCTTTAAAAATGCCCACTCCTCAGGAATCTACAAACTCATACAAGGCAGTGGCATCGCTATCAAAATAAATAGAAATAGAAAATGGAATAACAAAAAAACTGAACCAAAACCTCATCAGCACAATACATTGATTAAACTCCAACACCCACCAAATTTCCCAGAACTCAGACTAAATCACATCACAAAAAAAATAACAAAATCAACAAAAACAAAAACCCTCGTCCTTCTATGGCAACCAGAATGTCCACTCTGCGAGAGACAACTACATGAAATAACAACTCACAAAAACAAAATCAATGATGCCAATATAAGAGTCCTAGCTCTCACCTCAGTAACAACCACGTCCAAACTAGATACTATCAAAGCATTACTTAAAAAAACCAACTTCCCCTTCGAAGTAGCTACCATCCCTGAAACAAGCATCCGTGAAATAGAAACCCTCCACAGACATTTATTTTATCAGCCATACCACCTCACAGTACCAAACAGCTTCATCCTTAATAATACAAACCGCCTAACAGGGCTAGCACGAGGATTTATATCCATCCCCAAGCTACTAAAATCAATCTCTAACCAATCAAGTAATAATAGACCTCAACGCATCACTACACCCATCGGTCTTCGCCCCGCAGTTTTAATAAAAGAATACCTCCAGCAAGGACTACCCATCGCCGCAGAGCAAACCTTCAGAGCTGACACAAAACACCACACCATAGCTCCTCAAGCACCTGAAATCCTCAGAGCTATCGGAGAATCTCATCTAACACTTAGAAACTTCACTTCAGCAGAACGCCTACTAACAGAAGCTGCCAACTTATCACCAAAGAACCCCAGAGTCCTCAACAGCCTCGGAGCCGCACTAATGGGAAACAAAAATCCAAAAACAGCTATCTTAAAATGGCGTCAAGCTGCCAGACTATCGCCCAGCTACCCAGCACCAAGATTTAACTTAGGAAAAAACCTCCTCCGCATTGGAAACACCTCAGAAGCAATGTCATTCCTTACTGAGTTCCATAACCTAAATCCCAACACCCCAGAAGGCCACAAATACCTTGCTATCGGTTATATCAGACAAGCTGAATATAAAAAATCCATAACCCACCTCCAAGCACTCATCACATTACTTCCAGACAATGGGGAACATTATTTAAACCTAGCTAAAGCATACCTAAAAATCACTAATAAAAATAAAGCCATCCAGATCATAAAACAAGGCATCTCCAGAAAAAAAATGCCCCACCATCAACACTTCAAACTGAAACAGCTTCTTCAAAGACTTAAAACCAGAGAATAATAACCCCAAACAGGAAAAAATATCATCAATTAAACCATAATCAAAACCTACAACTGATCAGCTATCGGCTTCAACCAAGACTTCTCTAATCGTGAATATTCTATCTCATACAGACGCTTAGAATTCGCTATATCCTTCTTAAAAAGCCGACTTATCAGATCCTCTGCTAACCTCTTTCCGGTAAATGAAATGTTAAGCTCTTCGTTGATTCTCATACTAAGTGCATCAAAATTAGCAGAACCCACACACACCCAGTCATCCACTACTAGTGCTTTCACATGGCTAAATTTAGGATACGCATAAACTTTAGCTCCAGCCTTAATCATACTATCTGCAAAATGCCTATTCGTCTTAGCCAGTATCTTAGAATCATTCTCCGCCGGAAATACCATCCTTACATCCACACCTCTCTCAGCAGCCTTCCTCAACTCACGCTCCAGCGAATTCGAGGTGAAATATGAGTTCTGTATATACACTCGATTCCTCGCCATCCGAATAGCTCCCACAATAGCCCTCTCTACTTCCAACTTCCCAGGCGATGTCTTCAAAACGCGTATACCAAGCTCATTCGCTTCTATCCCCTTGCGGTATGACAATGAACGCTTGATCGGATAAGTCCAGTCACCAGTCCTCCCCTGAAGTCGCCACGCCTTATTAAAGTCATTCTGTAACACCTTAACCACAGGTCCTCTAACACGTACCATCATATCATGCCAATCCACCCTATATTCTCGCCCTATATTCATTCCTCCCAGGTAAGCCTCCTTCTCATCAAACAAAAATAACTTCGTATGATCTGTTACTAAACCAGGGTTCTTGGATAACCGGACACTCACAGAACTACCCTGTTTCAAATACTTATGAATAGATACAGGTGGCCTAAATCCATCAGGCATAGAACTTTCAGGCTTCACCCACCAACTCGAAAGTGACCCTAACTCATCCATAATCACCCTACACCTTACATCCTTACTCCTCTGCTTCAAATGATTCGCATACGCCACAGCTAAATCATCATTATCAAAAATAAAAACCCTAGTATCAATCTTATCCCTAGCCTCATCAACTGACCTCTTCAAAGCACTAAAAAAAGCCTCCCCATCTATAAGATAATCAACATACCCTCCCACCCTCTCAGGTAAACCTATCTTATCCAAATGCTCTTCCAGACTATAGCGCTCCCTATAATCTTGATCTACTTCTGCAAAAGACATCACATCACCAGCCACTATCTCTGAACGCTTCTTATACATCCATAGCCTCTTCTTGTTACTAGATACAGGATTCCTTATTAAGGTCTTCAAGTTACCTAAAACCACCACCTTAGTAATAGCCTCAGCTGGCATCCTTACTGATTTTGCAGTCTCTCGCTCATTCCAAATCGGGGTCTCCGGGACACTACATGATGCCCCTACCACGACTAAAAACAGCACCAAAAACCTTGCAAACATTTCCATCTTCAAACCAAAGCCAATTTCTCAACACCATTCAACACTATTTCAACAAATATTCCCATAAACATCGAAAATTTCATCATTCCACACTTCCCAGATTGCTACTCAGCGTTTAAAACTCCAACACAAATGGCAGCACCTAAATCACAGAAATCAAAAAAACTCACCCCAATGATCGCTCAATACCAGACGATCCGGAGATCATTGCCTGATGACGTTGTGCTATTCTTCAGACTAGGTGATTTCTATGAAATGTTCTTCGAGGACGCTAAACGAGCAGCTGGCGTTTTAAACCTCGCCCTCACTAAACGTCACGATGTCCCAATGTGCGGCTTCCCTTTCCACTCAGCACAAGGATACATCGCCAAGCTAGTAAAAGCTAACACGCGAGTAGCCATCGCCGAGCAAACTAGCACACCTGTCGCAGGTCAGCTCGTTGAAAGAGAAGTCACTAAAATCATCTCCGCCGGAACCGTCAGCGATGTCAACCTCCTAGATGACTCAAAAAACAACTACCTCGCATCTGTCTTTCACGGAGGATCAAAGAAAAAACCATCCTACGCGCTAGCCTGCGCTGACCACACCACAGGAGAATTCACCCTCGCCGAATTCCCTAATAAAGATCTAATGAGAGACGAACTTAGCCGTCTAGCTCCATCAGAAATCATCATCCCAGATGACCAACTCCAAGAACTCGGTGACATCGCATCCTGTCAACCATATGATGCATACGCCTACCTCCACGAGACCGCTCTACACACACTTAAAGAACACTTTAAAGTAAAATCTCTAGACGGCTTTGGCTGCGCTGAATTGCACACAGCCACATCCGCAGCTGGTGCCATCCTCCACTACCTTACTCACCAACTTCGTAGATCATGTGATCACCTCAGAAAACTATCAGTCAGAGAATCAGCTAACTACGTACTAATTGACGCATCCTCACAGGCTAATCTAGACCTAGTCGAATCCCGCACCGGTAAACAACACACACTACTCGGTGCACTTGATAGAACATCCACACCAATGGGCGCCAGAAAACTTCGTGATTGGATACTACACCCACTCCGTGACCTCCCCCCTCTACTAGCACGCCAAGACCTCGTTGCCGCATTTCTAGCACAGCCCTATCTCCTCTCTCAGTGCAGAACCACACTCAAAAATATCCGTGACATCGAACGAACTACCGGAAGACTCTCACAGCGTGGTGGAACACCCAGAGACCTCCAGTCCATGGGCAACTCTCTAGCTCACATCCCCACACTCAAAGAAGATCTAACAGCCGTCGCCGCATCCACACCTCTAGCTTCTCAATTACTCCAACAAATCGAAGAATTCCCAGATCTTGTAAACCTCCTAGAATCAGCTCTAGTAGATGAACCACCCGCTAACATGAAAGACGGTGGAGCCATCAGAGACGGATACCACCCAGAACTTGACGAACTACGTGCAGCTACCACTGACGGAAAAAAATGGATCGCAGAGCTCCAAGAAACAGAGCGCAAACGATCAGGCATCGATAACCTCAAAATCAAGTTCAACAACGTCTTCGGATACTTCATAGAAATTACTAAATCTAAAGCAGACAAAGTCCCAGAAGACTACACGCGTAAGCAAACCATGGCTAACGCAGAACGCTTCATCACCCCAGAACTCAAAGAAGTAGAAAATAAAGTACTCGGCGCAGAAGAACGCTCAAAACAACTCGAACTAGAAGAATTCAACAAACTACGTAACCAAATCTGTGAACACATAGACGACCTACAATCAACTGCTGACGCTCTCGCAACCTTAGATGTCCTTCTCGGATTAGCTGAAACTGCTCAGCTACACAACCACTCACGCCCAATACTCGATGAATCCACTCATCTCCAAATTATAGAAGGAAGGCACCCCGTCCTAGAACAAACACTAGAAGACGAAAAATTCGTCCCAAATGACACCCTGCTTGCCCCAGAAGACTCAAATCTCATCATCCTAACAGGCCCCAACATGGCAGGTAAATCCACTTACATACGCCAAGTCGCACTCATCACACTCATGGCTCAAATCGGAGCATACGTACCAGCAGAGTCAGCACACATAGGACTGGCCGACAGAATATTCTGCCGCGTCGGCGCCAGTGATGACCTCGCCAAAGGACAATCCACCTTCATGGTAGAAATGAACGAAACATCACTAATCATTAACAACGCTACAGAGCGCTCACTCGTCATCCTAGACGAAATCGGCAGAGGAACTGCCACCTTTGATGGACTCTCCATCGCATGGTCCGTCGCAGAACACCTCCATGACCAAATTAAGGCCAGAACCCTCTTCGCCACCCACTACCATGAACTAACCGATCTAGCCAACACCAGAGAAGCCGTTGCTAACTACAACGTCGCAGTCAGAGAATGGAACGATGACATCATCTTCCTAAGAAAAATCCTCCCAGGAACCGCAGATAAATCATACGGCATCCAAGTCGCAAAACTCGCAGGCCTCCCACCTAGTATCGTCAATAGAGCTAAAGACATCCTCTCACACTTAGAAATGAACTCATCCAAGCCAGACGCCAAGAAAAACCCAAAACCAAAAAACACCAGACAAACAATGCCAGAATCTGACTCACCACAGATGGACTTATTCTAAAACCCATCCCCCCCCTCCCAGCGAACTAACCACAGCACAACCATACCGCCACAACCCCCTCCAAATATATAAAATTATGAATTTGACTAAGCACAACAAATTCATAGTATGCGCGTTATGCATTTCAGAACGTTCCAAAATCTCGTTGCGTGTCTGTGTTTATTGATTGCTAACACTAAATACATCCACGCACAGATTATACCAGACTTCACCAATGGTGACCAAATACCAGAAGCAGAAACAGCACAATGGGCTGACTGGAACCTAGGTGCAACAGGAGCAAGAGGCTGGGTATACAGCCCCATCCCAGGTGAATCAGTCAGAACAGACGCCAGACAAATTTACGTAACCAGCATCGCACCAGGATCACCAGCTAGTAATAAACTACAAGTCGGAGACGTCATACTTGGAACTGACAGATCCCTATTCACTAGCGATCCACGAGTCGCACTAGCAAAAGCAATAACCACAGCTGAAAGCAACCAAGGAAACGGAAACCTCCTCCTCAGAATCTGGAGAGCAGGAACCACTTCTGACATTAACCTCCAACTACTCGTAACAGGAAATTACTCAGACACAGCCCCATTTAACTGCAATAAATCAGAATTTATAGTCAATAGAGCCATATCTAACTTAACCTCCAGAATGCAAAGCGCAGACTACGCTCCTAAAGCTGTGCCACGCACGCTAAACGCTCTTGCGCTTCTATCCACAGGAAACCCCATTCATCACAACCTTGTCAGAGAACAAGTCATCTGGGGAATCCAAAAAGCCAATAATGAGCGCAGAACCTGGATCTTTGCCTATGTGCTAATCTTAATGTCAGAATACACTCTAGCTACCGGTAACAATGAGTTTATTCCAGAAATCAGAAATCTAGCACTCAAAATAGCCAACATCCAAAGCCCAGTCGGATCATGGGGACACCGCGGCATCAGAAGTAACGGACTACTCGGCGGATACGGTATGATAAACGCCACCGGAATCCCTCTCAATATAGCTCTAATCCTAGCCAGAAAAACCGGTGTCAATGACCCAGTCATCACAGATGCTATCAATAAAAAAGCGAACCTCATCAGATTCCACTCAGGAAAAGGAGCCATCCCCTACGGTGATCACAGCTCATTAGAAGAATATCACGAGGATAACGGCAAAAACAGCATTGCCTCTATCATGTTTGACCTCCTAGGAGAAACCCAACACGCTACATACTTTTCCAAATCAGCACTAGCATCCCATAACGGGGAAAGAGAAAGAGGGCACACCGGCAATTTCTTTAACATATTGTGGTCACTAATGAGTATCTCAAAAAACGGAGCAGATGCCTCCGGATTATGGATGAAAGAATACGGCTCTTGGTACTTCGACCTCGCTCGAACCTGGGATGGCAGCTTCATTCACCAACGTGGGTTTAACAAAAGCCTCGAAAGCTACCGCGGCTGGGATGCCACAGGCGCATTTATTTTAAATTATAACACTAGACTAAAAAAAATATTCATCACCGGCAAACAACCAAGCCAAGTCATAAACATCAGCAGACAATCCGCAGAACAAATCATTGATGACGGCAGAGGCCTAACAAATACTAACCAAGACATAAACCACTACAAGGACATGTCAGATGACAGACTATACCAAAAACTATCCAGCTGGTCACCAACTGTCAGATTAAGAGCCTCCAAAGAATTAGTATCAAGAAAACCCCTTCCTGAACAGCGTCTCATCCATTCACTATCATCCACATCTTTAAATACTAAATTAGGTGCCTGCCAAGCTCTCACACTATACAAAGATAAAGCAATAATCGCACTCCCCACACTAAGACAACTCCTATCCGCTAATGATCTCTGGCTAAGAGTAAAAGCAGCCACAGCCATAGCAGCAATAGGACCCGCCGCTCAAATCGCAGCAGAAGACATCCTATTAAACTTTACCAAAAACACCACAAGTGAAGACCCTCGTAAAATGGAACAAAGATTCTATATCTTTATCCTTTTCGATACAAATAACGGGCTCCTCAAAGACGCATTACACACAATAAACAGCCAGACTCTTGTGAAAGTAATCAACCAGTCCCTAAAAAATGATGATGGCTTCGCAAGACAATTTATTGGTAATTTATACTCTCAACTAGGATCAGATCTAGTAAAAATCATCATGAGAAATATTTACGATGCCAGTAAAACCTCCGCCCCCAGCGGCATCATGTTCGCAGATAATGTCAGAATAAATGGACTACAAATACTTCAGCAGTTCAGAGTAAAACAAGGCCTAGAAGCGGCTATGGAATATCTAAAAAATCAAAATCAATGGAAAAGCGAACTAAGAACCGAGCAAATCCTAGAAATCATCGAGTCATACGGCATACACGCAAAAAGCAAAATTCCTGAGCTAAACAATATCGCAAACTATTTTGATACAGAACCAGATTTCCCAGAAACTCTCAGAAAAATCAAAGCCGCAAGCGTCAGAGCTTCCATTGATAGAATTCAAAATAATAACCAACAAATGATACTCCTAGATCTTGAAGGATTCCCAACGGTAAACTTACTCGATGAAATAATAACAGAATCGACAACATCAGACTCTCTAAACTTCTTATCTAACACTATACGCAACAGCAATCATCCAAATACAGGCATCCCATGGAAACTAGGAGACACCTACCGCGTCATGTTCGTTACAAGCGAACTCAAAGACGCCCTCTCACCAAACATTGAAAACTATAATAACTTCGTATCCCAACTAGCAGCATCAAGCGCAATCCCCCTCATCAAAGACGCCTCATGGAAAGCCCTCGGCTCCACAAGCAACATAAACGCCAGAGACAATACCAAAACAAACCCCCAGATTAACGGCAAAGGATGCCTCATAGTCCTTTCCGATGGAAGCACCATACTCGCCCAAAATAACCAAGACCTATGGGACAGCAACCTACTAAACCCTATCAACAAAGACGAAAACGGAAACTCTTTACCCGCTAATGCAAACATGAATGTCTTTACGGGCTCCAGTAAAGACGGAACAAAATCTCCCTTCGGGCAAGTGCTCGGCAACAACACACTCTCAGAACCAGGCCACACATTCATACAAACCGGCTCAGCCAGCGCTAAAGATAAACGCTGGATCTATCAATTCAGATTCGATGACTTCTCCAAACAACGATTTTTCGCTCTATCTGCACCCATTATAATTTCAAACCAAAACAGCCCAACACCATTAGATCGCGATAAAGGCGGAATCCCAGACACACTCGAAAAAGCCCTAGGTGGAGACCACCTCAACAGCTCGGACGACGTTTTACTCCAACCCAAGCTAACCGTAAAAACAAATAATAACTCAAAGGTCACATTCACTTTTAGCCAGCTAAATGAATCCAAACGCCAAGTATTCACTGACCTTAATGTAGAATATAGCAATGACTTCATAACATGGAAAACCGCTACCCACCAAGGAACAGCTAACCATCAAATAACCTTTACCACATCCACTGATTTCTATGGCCCCGGCATAGACCAAGTTGCTGTAGACTTCCCAGAATCTCTATCATCAGCATCAGGAAAATTCTTCGTCCGTCTAAAATTAAACGAATAATAACCCTCAACTAAGCATTTGACTGACCCGTTTCACAGATTAGCAACACTTCCCACTCAGCTATGCAATAGCATCACCATTCCACTCGCCATACTTCCTAAATTTCTGATATCGCTGATCTAACATCTCTTCCACACTTAAGGCCTGCACCTCCCTAATCTGAGCCAAAACAGCATCCCTAAAACTAATAGCTGTCGCATGATGATCATGATGCGCCCCACCTCTCGGCTCAGGAATCACTTCATCAATAAGGTTTAACTTGCCTAGATCAGGTGCAGCTATCTTCATAGCCTCAGCAGCCTCAGGAGCATACTGCCTATGCTTCCATAAAATCGCAGCACAGCCCTCAGGACTGATCACAGAATAATAAGCGTTCTCCATCATCATCACTCGGTCAGCCACTCCTATACCCAGCGCACCACCAGATCCACCTTCACCCAGAACGCATGCTACTACAGGCGTCTTGAGATTCATCATCTCCTTCAAATTAAACGCTATCGCCTCAGCTATATTCCTCTCCTCAGCTCCAATACCAGGAAATGCCCCAGGAGTATCGATCATACTCACCACAGGCAACTTGAAACGCTCTGCCAGCTTCATCAACCTCAGCGCCTTTCTATATCCCTCAGGATGAGCACTACCAAAATTCCTTAACAAATTCTCCTTTGTATCCCTCCCCTTCTGATGCCCTATCACCACCACCTTCTGGTCACCTATTCGCGCAAAACCACCAGGCATCGCATGATCATCACCAATATGACGGTCACCATGTAACTCAACAAAATCAGTGAATCCATAAGCCAAATAATCCAACATAAACGGCCTATTAGGATGCCTCGCTATCTGAACACGCTGCCATGGCGTAAGATTATCATAAATCTCACTCTTCAATGCCGTTAGCTTATTCTCCATCGAAGTTATCTCACTACTTAGATCAATATCCTGCGTATTAGACTGATTCTTTAACTTCAAAATCTCACTCTCCAGATCCGCAATTGGCTTTTCAAACTCTAGTGGTTTCATGCTCATAATAATATTTTGCTACGATTATCGCCTTAGCGCAATGGTTTTAATAACGTATTTCAACTGTATTAGACCTCCTCAGAAGCAACGCTAACTCTTCCATATCAGGCTTCGTAAGGATTATCCCCCTAAATGACTTACCTACATTTACCTCATCACTAATGATAGATATATTAGGCTTCAAAATATTTATCTTCTTAGACGCATCACGATAATCCTTTCGGGTCACACTCACTCTCTTCCTTCCCTTATAAGCTCTCACACTCTCAACACTTGACTTTACAGTCTCCAAGCCACCTCGCTTCATCGGAACAGTCATATCCACCACAGGCTCGTAGTATTTCACCACAGAACCATCAGAATCCATCAAAAACAGCTGATTCAAACGCGGTATAATCTGAAGAGATAAATTCAACGGCATAATCAATAACTTATCATTAGGCTGAAGCCTATCCAAACGTGTAAGACCATTCAAATACATCAATATATCTAAACCAGTTTCATGCTTATCCGCTATATTAAGATAATTATCATTCGGCTTAACCGTATAAATAAATTTCCCATCTCCTGGCCTATACTCCAATATATCATCTAACCTCATCTCCCCTAATACTCGGTAAGCCTCCCTCTCCGCAGGAGCTCCAGGATACCTCTTAATAATCTCCTTCAACATCACCCTAGCATCCCCATACTCACCACGCTCTAATAATCCACGCGCCTTCTCAAAAGCAGGATTACCCAGCACTATCTCTGGCAAAGTCTTACTCTTCAATTTACGCCTCAATGAATCAATCACTACTAAACTATCCTCAGATGCCATCGTCCCAGAGCCAGCAACACCAGAACTCCCTCCTCTCGGACCATTTCCACCAGGCTTACCTCCAAGCCCAATATCTTTAGATACAGTCACTAAAGTCAACACCACGATCGTTAAAACAATGATCGCTGCTACCAACCGTATGAGTGTCTCTAATCGCATCTCCTAAATCAGCCCCTTACGTCTAAAATCAAACTGATTTATCTCCTGAGACTTCTGAATCATATCTACTGAAAACTTCAACAAGCCAATCTCCCAAGCATCTTCAATCGTCTCTATAACCGCCAGCATCGGATCATCCTCCACCCGCACCTTATCCAGTAACTCAGCTTTCACCACCTCATAAGTCCCACTCAATATCTCTGAATAAACCTCAGTTCGCTTGAAATTAAATCCATACTGAAAACATACAGGCTCCATGTCATGCTCTTTTAACCAATCAAGTAACTCTCGCGCCTTTTCATCAAAACCCTCAAGCTCAACAGATGAGTAATGAGACGGCTTGATTATCTGCGGCTTACTAGCCTCCACAGACCCTCGTCTCACAATAACCTTACCCACTTGATCCATCACTTCAGAAAGTATGACAAAATGAAACCTACTACTACCAAATGTATCTATCCTCCTATCAGGCTCACGTAACACGTGAGTGTTCTCCATGGCATACTCTATATCAACTTGGTCAGGCATCTCCTCTTGCTAGATTATATCAAAAAAGGTGGCATCATCTAAATGAGCCACCTTCTATAAATTTTTAGGAATAACCCGTCTCTATGAAACCTTCTCAATGTATGAAACAATATCGTTCACACACATGAGCTTCTCAGCCTCTTCATCAGGAACCTCTATGCCAAACTCCTCCTCGAAAGCCATTACTAATTCAACTGTATCAAGTGAATCCGCACCGAGATCATCGATGAATTTAGCTTCGTTCTTAACCTGATCTGGAGTTACATTGAGTTGCTCAACGATGATTTCTTTAACTTTTTGTTCGATTGATTCAGACATTTTGATGTTTGTGTTGTTTGATTTTTCCCCTTGAGGATGATGACTCTTAATATTCTGATTCCGATTTAGCAATCACGAATTTACCCAAACTGCCAACTTCTTAAGCTCCCCCCTCTTTTTCTGTCTCCTGACTGACATCCTCATCACCCTCTTCTCCCTCATCATCATCCACAAATTCAATAACCTCTCCTTTGAAATGATCCATAATCTGACCAAATAATACCTCCGCCGGCTCCCCATCTTCTTTCTTGAACTGACCATACACCATCCCATCCACTTTAGCCTTCTTTGTCACACCATCATCCTCATAGTAAATCATCGCCAGCCCTTTATTCGCCCACTTCCTCTTATCAATCTTGCGCATTGCAGAATAAGGAATCTCATCACCCCCAGGCGGTGAATACCCCGTTGCCGTAACCATCATCTTACGCCCCATGATTCTTATACAAATAAAAGCAGCATAAAATAAAAACAACACACAAACCCCACATACAATATACTGCTCTCCAATAGTCCCAGAATCAAATAACTTCTCAGATGGCTCCAAAGGCATAGAAACCCTCCCTGAATAAGCCTTCCACAACATGAAGGAATTCCCCTCCTTAAGCTCATCATAGCCATTCACTATCTCCTCAGGCCACCTAGTCGTATAATCAAAATCTCTCGGCAATAAATCCTTATCTGCAGGAGTAGGCACCACCTGAGCACTAGCATATTCCGCCCACGCCTCCCTCGTATAATCCTTCTTTTTAAACTCATCCACCGCTTTCACAGCAAAATCCACATTCTTACTCGCCTCCTCATTCTCCCCTAAAAACAACTGCTTCATTACCACCTCAACATTCTTATCCCTATAACCCCAATATCCATCCTTAAAAAACCAAAGTGAAAAAAAAGTGAGCATGAACAATATCGCCACCGCTCTTATTTTAAACCACTGCGATGGTTTACACTCTATAGTTTTTGAATCAGACATAAATAGTTTTATTAGTTATGAAAATCAAATAATCATTGGTTTCATCATAAATCAATGCAATAAATCAACACCATCAGAATAATAAACCTAACAACCTAACAAAACATGACAGATCATATCAAACTCACCTCACTCGTCTCCTGCGGCGGCTGAGCTTCTAAGCTAGATCCAGAATCACTCTCGCAAGTTCTGCGAGACCTACCACAGTCCAATGACCCTAACCTACTCGTCGGCTCAGCCACAGCAGATGACGCAGGTGTCTACAAATTATCCCAAAACACAGCACTCGTCCAAACCCTAGATTTCTTCACACCCATTTGTGATGACCCATACCTGTTCGGCCAAATCGCAGCAGCTAACTCACTCTCTGACGTCTACGCAATGGGAGGAAGACCCATCACCGCCATGGCTATCGCAGGTATGCCAGACTCCATCCTAAGCACTGATGACATTAAAGCCATCTTCAAAGGCGGCGCCGATATGGTCAAACATGCCAATTGCTCACTCGTCGGAGGTCACACCATCAAAAACCCAGAACCTATCTACGGCCTCTCAGTCACAGGCCTCGTCCACCCAGACAGATTCACCGCTAACGCACACGCCAAAATTGGCGACTCCCTCATCCTCACCAAACCACTCGGAACAGGAATCATCTCAACCGCTCTCAAACAAAACAAAGCCAACTCATCACTCAATGACCTAGCTGTCACCTCCATGATTACACTGAACACCCCAGGCGCAGACCTTGCAGAGCAAAACCTCATCAACGCATGCACTGACGTCACAGGCTTCGGACTCCTCGGTCACCTAAAAGAAATCTGCTCCAGCTCAAACGTCTCAGCTCACCTAAACTGCTCAGACATCCCACCCATCTCACCTCAGGTCCTATCACTCATCGCCAATGAAATCGTCCCAGGAGGCACCAAGAAAAACCTCTCCACAGCACTCCCCCACATAACAACAAATAACATATCAATCGTTACCCAGCTCCTTCTCGCAGACGCACAAACCTCCGGAGGCCTACTCATCTCAGTACCAAAAGAAAACAAACAAAAGGTCATCGAAATCCTCCACTCGCACAACTCCCTCTGCGCAGTCGAAATAGGTCACATCACACCAAAAGAAAATAAATACATCATTCTAAACTAACTCCAACACCCTCCTAAGCATCACCCCCTAAGAACAGCCATACCACCTTCTAAGTCCCTCGCTATCTGCGCCTTCAACGCATCAAGCGACTCAAACTTCTCCTCCCTACGAAGGTAACTTACAAACTCAGCCTCAACAACCTCCCCATAAATATCCCCCTCAAAATCAAAAATGTGAATCTCCAACAACCGCCTCGCACCCTCAACCTCAACAGTAGGCCTCCTCCCCAAATTCCCCACACCATCATAAACCTCCCCACCCACCTTCACCCGCAAGGCCCATACCCCATCCGGAGGTAACTGTTCATTATGTACCGTCACATTAGCAGTTGGAAACCCCAACTGCCTTGCCAGCTTCTTACCCTCTATCACCGTCCCCACCACATCATAAGGCCTGCCTAACATCTCTCTCACTGCATCTAAATTTCCATCCCTCACAGCCTGCCTTACACGCGTACTACTCACCCGCTCACCTCCCACCATTACAGGCACTGCTGCAGACACACAAAAACCCATCGCCTCACCCCACTCCCTAAGCTTACCTACATTCCCAACCCTCCCTTTACCAAATACCCAGTCCTCACCCACCGCGATCGTCTTCAAATCTCCACTACATCGAACCAAATCCTCAATAAATTCCTCCCCCTCACATGCAGCAAACTCCAGCGTAAACTCCTGCACACATAAAAAATCCACCCCCATCCCTTCTAACAAATCTACCTTATGCTCAATAGATGCCAAAATCCTCCGCGGAGCTCTATCCGGAGCTAAAACCCTCACAGGATGCGGCTCAAAAGTCACCACACCCACCAGACCACCATCACTCCTCGCTGCACGCAA
This sequence comes from uncultured Verrucomicrobiales bacterium, assembly GCA_937934595.1. Lineage (GTDB taxonomy): Bacteria > Verrucomicrobiota > Verrucomicrobiia > Verrucomicrobiales > Akkermansiaceae > Rubritalea. The sequence continues at coordinate 17,349 of CALGZA010000006.1, forward strand.
AGCATGATGAATAACCTCCTGATGCCCAACATGCACTCCATCAAAAACACCCAAAGCCAAATGCACAGGCTTCCCAAGCTGCTCTAACTCATGAATATCATCGAAAATCTGCATAACTCACAAAACACAGAAGCCATCACATTAGCAAGAATCATATCCCCCTAATGAATAGCAACCATCAACCTCAAAACACCAAACTCAAAAACACTAAAAAAATACTCAATCTACCTCTAACCCCTGCACAGCATCCATCAACCAGCTCCGCGTCGTCTCCTCATCTTCTAACATAAGAAAATGCCCCTTCCCCTTAACCACCCTAACAGAATCACCCCCCAATTTCAAATACCTCGCTCTTCTTGCAAGTAATCCCCGTCGCACAAATGACTCATTACCCCCAGCAATAATCCGAACCTTCGACACCTGTGCCTCAGTAAGAACATTCAAAACATCCTTAGGGGGATAAGAAACCATACAAACATATCCCTTATAATCCCCGCCACATCGAGCATAATGCCTGAAACCACCATTCCCTCCAGCAGAGAGCCCCACTAAAACAGGCTTAGCCACCTTCAGACCTAAAACCCGAGAACACTCCCCCAAACACTCACTGAGATAACGGTCAGGAACTCGAGCCATACTCACACCATAAGCAGGACACAAAACCACACTCTTCGGAAATAAAGTAGCAAAATAATGTAAATAAAAACCAAAACTCCCTCCATAGCCATGCAAAAACATAATCACAGGAGTCTCTGCATTCACCACCCTAGGAACATAAACATTAGCATAGCCTTCCACATGTTTTTTCTCTGAATAGCAATAAGCAAGCGCTGAGGGAATTTCAGGAAATTTTCCTGCCTTCACACCCGAATCCATCCCCCTATAGTATGCAGAAACCAACTTGCCCATACCTTTAGCCGCACCACTCTCCAGCCCCATAAAAGCAGCTCCCCCACCAGAGAGCTGCATAAGTTGATGTTCTGAAAAATGAGCCACACCAGCGCGGACCATATTCAAACCCAATTTTTTATTTTTTCCTACCTTAAAAACAGGTGCAGAATGCTTCGTCTTCCAATGCAGCGAAATAATCTTCTGTGCTCCTAATGGCTGGAACACAGAAAAAAAAAATAAATCCCGCAAGCAGAAATGGAATCCAAACAGACCTCATAAAATAATCTTAATCCAACAAATCAGCCACCGCCTCTTTCTCCTCTCGGAGCTCTTGAACACTAGCATCTATCTTACCTCTTGAAAAATCATTCACTTCTACTCCTGTCACAACCTCCCAAGTCTCGCCATCATTCGTGCGAATAGGCATAGAAGCTATAAGACCCTCATCGATCCCATATTCACCACTTGAACACACAGCCACACTCGTCCAGTCACCCTCAGGTGTCGGATTCACCAAGCTACGCACAGTATCCACCACACCATTGGCAGCAGATGCCGCAGATGATGCACCCCGCGCTTTAATAATAGCTGCTCCTCGCTGCTGAACAGTAGAAATAAACTCACCCTCAAGCCACTCAACATCGCTAATCGCATCAGTCACAGGAGAACCATTGATCAACGCATTCGTAAAGTCCGGATACTGAGTCGCAGAATGATTACCCCATATACACAGATTAGTAACAGCCGAGTTATGAACTCCAGCCTTCGCAGCTAACTGAGACTTAGCACGGTTCTCATCCAGCCTAGTCATCGCAAAAAACTGATTATTTGGCACTCCCTTCGCAGCATTCATCGCTATCAAACAATTCGTATTACATGGATTTCCAACCACCAAAGTCCTCACATCACTAGCAGCATTCGCAGCTATAGCCTGACCCTGACCAGTAAATATCTTACCATTAATCCCAAGCAAATCCTTACGCTCCATCCCCGGCCCACGCGGCACAGAACCAACCAAAAGCGCCCAGTTAGCACCCTCAAACCCCTCAGCAAGATCACTCGTCGCCACCACCTCATTTAACAAAGGAAATGAACAATCATCCAGCTCCATCACCACCCCCTCAAGCGCCTTCATACCAGGCTCAATCTCAATCAAACGCAAATTCACTGGCTGATCTGGACCAAACATCGAACCAGAGGCTATACGGAAAAGCAACGCGTAACCAATCTGGCCCGCCGCTCCTGTCACGGATACTGTAATAGGATCTTTCATAGATAAACCCACTTACTAAACAATGTCCGCATTTAGTCAACCGATAAACCATAATTACTAACTCCCATCACCACAATCAAACCAAACAAACAACTCAACAAGGTTAATAATAACATACAGTGAAACACAGTTAACAAACTTGTGTTAGTTTCCTATACCCAGCTTAATTAATGAGGCTCTCAGACAGAAAAACTCAAAACATCCGTCTAAACCAGAGCAGTATTACACCACACAGCACTAAAAAATATAGTCCGCAATCCAGTCAGCATCTTAAACCCAAAAACGCCTTCGTTTAATACGCTATATCCGTAACCTCACCCGCAACAGGCAAACAGGCTGTTTTGACTTGCCAAATGAAATATAATCTATTGTTTTGTTAATGTTATTTTTTAACTTAGGAAAAAAACAACAAAAACAATGAAAACAATGAAAACAATGAAAACAATGAAAACTTGCTGTGGACTCTTATTTATTGGAATGAGTATGATAGGATCGGGGGCAATTTGGACAACAAATACATTACAACCAAATGATGGTGCCTTCGGAACACTAGGTTCAATTTCAGGTAACACTATTAATGGAACCATTGACAGCTCAACATTCACCTTCACCTCTTCTACAGCTGATCATTTTAGTCTTGGAAGCTCAAATGATCAGCTAGCTCGTTATGAAGAAGACATCTCGTCTAATCTATCTTTTCAAAGTAGCCAAGGTCTAGAAAACTTCGCCATCTTAATTCATAATATTATTGATAACAGAGAACGTGGCGAAACACTGAACTACATAGGTAATTTCACTTTAACATTTGGCGATGGAAGCTCTTTTTCCAATGTTACACCTATCCTTTCAAACATCGGCTCTCCCAGTGAATTTGCCGTTAACGGAATTGATCAAGAGCCAACAGGACTCAATGCAGCATTCGATGATTCTCAGATATTGACTTTAAGTAGTTTAGATCCTGATGGCGCTGGTCCAGCTCCTTTCGCTAATTATTTGAGTGATTCAGATGGCAGGTTAACTCAGGCTTCTGGTATACTAAGGTTTGATGAGAGTCTTGCTACAGGAGGTATTCAGAGAGTGGACTACACATATGTTGCTGGAAGTGATAATGGCAACACAGCCTTTATAGGCTTTGCAGGAACGTCTGTACCTGAACCCAGCTCTACTGTATTGTTAGGGCTCGCTGGTCTTTGTCTACTAACCAGACACAAACGCTAGCACCTCATACACAGAGAGATCCAAAAAAATAAAAATACCCTCCCTCATAACATCTCATCTGTAAAAAAAATACACCAAACTACAATACTTAGTTAATCATGTTGTCGTTCTAAACTTTGCTCTAGCTACTATATCGATCACGTCAGATTAACGAAGGAAAATATAAAGATCGTGCTCAAAAACATCACACTCATACACAAAATATGAATCTGTTTTGTTTCACTATCATTTACTTTTACCACCCGTCAGAAAAAACTCTCCATCAAAACTGTTGAAAAGCGAAAGTATGATCACTAAGAAGCACATCATATAGACAATTAAAATTCCCTTCTCTATTAACGTAACACTTTATAAAAATTAAATCAAAGAAAGCATTTAACATCTCAGTCCGTTTCTCTTCAACCAAGAAAACATAATTAAAATAACACGCAAATCACTCATTACAAACAACCTACAATCACAATAAAACTAAATTAGTTTTTTATATATTTTTTATTTACACAAAGCAGAATTAAATTAAAATAACCATACTATGCTTAATAAAAAACATATTATATCAATAATTGGTCTTACCCTTCTAAACCCTCTTCATGCTGCCATCGGCTGGGTCGAAGGCGAATCACTTACCCAAGCCGATTTTGATTCAGCCTACGGTGGTGCAAACAGCGGAATTAGTAGTGTCAATCTCAACGGAGGGGTGGCAACCGACTCAATAGTAATGAGCGCCATTTCCGGTGGACCTGGAAACGGCACTATCTACACTCACAGCTCTGGAGCAAATTTCACAGGAACTTTCACATCTTCATTTTTTGATGCTTCCGCAGGCACTACAAGCCCGCTTGATCTTGTCTGGAGTGTGAATGACTCTTCATTTTACAGATTTGGCCAAATCATCCCTGAACTGAGTTCTAACCTAAGCATGGATATTGGTGACAAAATTATTATTAATACTTCTCTATCGCACCTCTGGGAGGGTCCTCAAAGCACCAGCGACAGTGATCTCTCTACAGTAGTAAGAGATATTAGTTTGAATCTTCCTGGTGGCTCTTCACAAACTACCTTAGGCTTCAATCAAACCGTATTTGGTAACAATATCGATTTGACGCAAACTACTGGTAGTGGTGATTTAATAATAGCCCTCCAGAATCTTAGCAGTTTTAACTTTAGTGACATCACACCTGATACAACTGATTCATTTTCAGCAGGTGGAGGTCAGGGAATATACTTCAGAGAATTTAAGACCGACACGGATGTCACAGACGCACAAGTAAGCGGCTACTCTTTTGAGTTAGAAGCCCTAACATCAGCATCACTGCAAGCTGGTGCCCAGTTCTTTATGACTCTCGATGGCAATCTCAGACCAGATGCTGACCTCGTTCCAGAACCTAGTGCCTCACTACTTTTATTAGGTGCCTTTCTACCATTCGCCCTTAACAGAAAAAGAAAATAATCTTAGTTAATTAATCGAATACATCACCCCAAACTCAATGCCCATCTACATGATGGGCTTTTTTGTTTACAATATCATCCCTAGAATAACTTAATTCGTTAACTAAGGCACCCATGCTCCAAAAGCCAAATCAAATATATGAACCCCTAGCACCAGACGCCACAGTCGAGAACCATCGTTAGGATATAATAGAACTTACTGAGGAAATCCATATGGATTAACAGCACCTAATTGCACAGCTTCCGCTATCTCAACCTAAAGCAACTTGTCTCAATCGCCCCTCACCATATTAAAATACACTAAATCACCACCTAACTAGGGGTTTATTTTCACTCTACTAATAAGATAATATTTTTCACTCTCCAAACATCTCTCACATTTACTATTGATACAGCATACACTTTATTCATAGACTCATACCACTATAGTAATTTAAAAAACATGATCGAGATAACTAACTCTAATAAAAACAACAATCACCCTGATGACTTCAGGTCTCGCATGTATGAATCTCTCAAAAAACACCCCAAACGTATCGTCTTCACAGATGGAGAAGATATCCGCGTTCTTGAAGCCGCAGCAGCTCTCGTTAAAAAACAAGTCATAGCCCCCATTCTCCTTGGTAATAAACCACGCATCAAAGCACTTGCCGATAAGCACCAAATCAATACGACACTCATCAATATCCTTGACCCAGCCACATCTTCTGACCTGCCCTTATTCTGCTCCAGACTTAAAACCATCAGTAAATACCAAAAAAAAATCATCGCAGACCCAGAGGAACTAATTACCAGACCACATAACTTCGCAGCTATGATGGTTCAGTATGGTCAAGCCGACGGCATCGTCTCAGGTAACAAATCGCACCCCTCAGCCATCGCCAGAGCTGCCAATAACTTCATTAAACCACTCGCTCACGTCCCAAAAATTTTCAGCACAGTCGCTCTCGTAGCACCCCATATTGAAAACTTCGGCAAAGAAGGCATTATCCTCCTAGCTGATTGCGGTATCATCCCAGAACCTAATGTCGATGAACTAGCCATAATAGCCATCGAAACAGGAAAGCTCGCTCAGCACTTACTCGGACGCACACCAAGAGTCGCCATGCTCAGTCACTCCACTCACGGAAGCATGTCTACCCCATCATCTCAAAAAATGAAAGCCGCCAGCATCCTTGCCAAAGACACTATCAAAAAAGAATACCTTGAAATCGAAATAGACGGAGAACTCCAAGCCGATGTCGCCCTAGACTCCGTAGCTGCAAAAATCAAACTCAACGACACCCGTGCTCATCAATCCGCAGACGTCCTCGTCTTCCCTAACCTAGACGCAGCACACATCGCATACAAGCTACTCCAGCACATCGCCGGAGCCCATTGCTACGGTCAACTCCTAATGGGTCTCACTCGTCACGCAGCACAAGTCCCCATGACTGCCAGTGTCGAAATGATAGAAGGAACAGCAGTCCTAGTCGGATGTGAATCCATCAAATACAGACAACTATACCCAGACGGAGAACAATAAATGAAACGCAATGACTCAGGGCTATTCATCGTAATAGAAGGTATCGATGGAACCGGTAAATCAACCCAAGCCAAACTACTTCAAAAAGCACTTCTAGATCAAGGCCAGACTGTAACCCTTGACCACGAGCCATCAGACGGACCCTACGGGAAAATCCTCAGAGACAGCGCTACAACCGGCAGACTATCTCCACAAGAAGAACTAGACCTCTTTCATAAAGACAGAAAACAACACGTTGATGAACTCATCATCCCTGCTCTCAATCGCGGAGAAACAATAATTCTTGATCGCTACTACTTCTCCACCATGGCATACCAAGGCCAAAGAGGATTTGACCAAAAAGAAATCCAGAATACCAATCTCAGCTTCGCTCCCAACCCAGACATCCTATTTATTCTCGACCTCTCTGTAGACCATGCCAGAAAAAGAATCGGAGCCAGAGGCGACAACACCAACGAATTTGAAAAACACGACGCACTACAATACTGCCGTGATACCTTCCTCAGCGTTAAAAACGAAACATTCGCGCACGTCATCGATGCATCCAAAACCATCCAAGAAGTCCACCAGCAAATGCTAAACATATCCCTCAACAAATAAATCTCCCACTCTGCAAAAAAACATCCCATGATACATGACTCCATCTTTTAAAAATAGCATTAAAAGAATACACATAACCAATGTATCAATAATAATAATCACATCACTGCATCTACTGCTAACAGCATGCTCAGAAAACCCTCAGAAAAATGCAGAAAACATAACTAAAGAAAGCAAAGACCTAGCCACCCAAAAGCAACACACACCCACCCAAAAAACTCCCCCTCTCTCATTCAACGAGCATATCCAACCTATCTTATCAGCCAATTGCTACCACTGCCACGGGCCAGATTCCGGAACCCGTGAACCTAAAGATAATCCACTCAGACTAGACACTAAATCAGGAGCATTTGCTAAGCGGTCTAACGGTAAACCAGTCATCATTAAAGGTGACCCAGACAGCTCCTACCTCATCCAGCTAATTGAGTCAAAAGACCCACAACTCGTCATGCCTCTTCACCCTACCAGAAGCCCGCATGGAAAAATAATGCCCCCATCAGACATAGCTCTCATTCGCCGCTGGGTCAAAGAAGGTGCCCACTACCAGAAACACTGGTCATACATACCACCTAAAAAAACACCCCTACCTATCGTCAAAAATAAGCACTGGCCAAAAAATTACATCGACCACTACATACTCCACAAACTAGAAAAACATAACCTCTCACCTAATCCTCCACAAAATAAAGCTCGCCTCCTACGCCGACTCTCATTCGATCTAACCGGACTCCCACCCACTCCAAATGAACTCGCAGCATTCACATCAGACACACGTGAATTCGAAACCGTCTACCAAGAAAAAATAACCGCTCTACTTAACTCAAATGCCTACGCTGAACACTTCGCGCGTCACTGGTTAGACGTAGCGCGCTACGCAGATACTCACGGAATCCACCTAGACAACTTCCGCTCCATTTGGCCATACCGCGATTGGGTAATCAACGCATTCAGAAGCAACATGAAATTTGATCAGTTCACACTCGAACAAATCGCAGGCGACATGCTCAACAACCCCACACTAAACCAAAAAATAGCCACAGGATTCCACCGCTGCCTCCCAACAACAGGAGAAGCTGGATCCATCGAAGAAGAATATCACGCCGTCTATGCTCAAGAAAGAGTCAACACCACATCCTCAGTATGGCTAGGACTAACTACCGGCTGCGCCGCATGCCATGACCATAAGTTCGATGCCATCACGACCAAAGAAAACTACCAACTCACTGCCTTCTTCCGTAACACAACCATGTCCGCGCTCGATGGACACAACGCCATCCATCCACCAAACATCTCCGTCCCAGCAAAAACAGACCAAAACAGATACCATCAGATCAAACAAAAAATACAGCAACTCACCCAACAAAAAAAATCGCTAGCTAACACCCTAAATGCCCCATTCCAAAAATGGCTAAAACTAAACAAAACCTCACCAAATAAAAACACTCCCACCTCCCTAACATGGCAAAATAATACAACAGAAAAAGCAACCACCATCTCAAAAACAAATGCTATAAAACTAATCAACAAAGGAGACTTTGAAAAAAATCAACCATTCAGCTTCTCCGCATGGATCAAAATCCCAGATAACCCATCAGGCTCAATCATAGCCAAAATGCAATCAACAAAATCACTCCGCGGCTACGACCTACACTTCAAATCAGGCAAACTCGTAGTCAGCCTCAACCACTCGTTCCCAAAAAACTACCTCCAGGTTATGACCATCAAAAAAGCACCCACTAATCAATGGTCTCACATCACAGTCACATACGATGGCTCAGAAAAAGCACACGGAATCAATATCTACATCAACGAAGAAAAACTAAAACTAATGCCACAAATGGAAACACTCACCAAATCCATCAGAACAAAAACCCCACTCATCATCGGCAGAAGAGAAAAAAATAACACATTTGAAAACGGCCAAATCAAAAACCTCCGCATCTATAACCATGAACTAAAAGCACCAGAAATCTCCAAAATAGTTACCCTAGACACACTCAATAAAAATAACCTAACTAAAAAAGACACCAATAAAATAAAAACACACTACTTCTCCTACATCCACCCAGACACACACACTATACATAACAACATACTAACCCTCCAAAAAGAACTCCATCAAATCAGAACAAGAGCCACCTACACTCTCATCATGGACTCTAACCCCTATGCTAAACCCACCGCTCACATCCTCATCCGCGGCGAATACGCAGTCAAAGACAAAGAAATACTCACCCCAAAAACACCCGCATCACTCCCTCCCATGACAGCTGACATGCCACCTAACAGACTAGGCCTAGCTAAATGGCTCATAGACAAAAATAACCCACTTCCTGCTCGCGTCACTGTAAATCGCTACTGGTCCTACCTCTTCGGCACAGGTATCGTAAACACAAACCAAGACTTCGGCATCATGGGCGCACGCCCATCACACCCCAAGCTCCTAGACCACCTCGCTGTTGACTTCACCGAAAACAGCTGGGATCTACACCACCTCATCAGACAAATAGTCACCTCCTCAACATACCGCCAAAGCAGTAAAATATCACCAAATAAACTACAAACCGACCCCCTCAACAAGCTACTCGCAAGAAGCCCCAGATACAGACTTGATGCCGAACAAATCAGAGACCTCGCCCTCAGCTCATCCAATCTGCTACACAACGAAATAGGAGGCCCCCCAGTCAAACCCTACCAGCCCTCTAACATCTGGAAAGAAGTCTCCATGCCTCAATCAAACACCAAAAAATACCAACATGACTCAGGCTATAAACTCTACCGCAGATCAATCTACACATTCTGGAAACGAACCGCCATCCACCCCGTCATGGAAATCCTCAACGCCCCCAGTAGAGACACCTCATGCGTCCAAAGAGAACGCACCAACACACCACTACAAGCACTAGTCATCATGAATGACCCCCAGTTCATCGAAGCCTCAAGACAACTAGCCGCCAAAGCCATCAAAAACGCCACATCCACTGAAAAGAGAATCAACATCATCGCCACATCACTCATATCAAGAGAAATGACACCCAGCGAAATACAAATAATCAAAACAACTCTCGCAACAGCCATACAAAAATTCAACACATCACCAAATAACGCCAAAAAACTCACCTCCATCGGTGAAACCAAAGCACCAAATACTATCAATACATCAGAACTCGCAGCATGGACCATAATCGCTAACCAAATCCTAAACATGGATGAAACACTAAATAAATAACTGGATCCACATGAACCTAACAGACATCCTAAAATCCATAGACCTCCATGACAGCGCCCTATCTCGCAGACAGTTCTTCCGCCAAAATGCCATGGGACTAGGCTCAGCCGCCCTCACTGCACTCCTACCTAACAAAACACACGCAGCCAACCATAACACCTCAACAAACCCACACTTCCCAGCTAAAGCAAAACGCGTCATCTACATCTCACTCGTAGGAGCTCCCTCACAATTCGAAACATTCGACTACAAACCAGAACTCAAAAAAGAATTCAACAAAGACCTAAAAGACTTCCTCATCGCCTCCGGTCAGCGCCTCACTGGCATGACATCAAATCAAACCAGATTCCCCGTCGCTCCAGCCATAATTGACTTCAAACAACACGGCCAATGCGGCACCTGGGTATCAGACTACCTCCCACACACAGCCAAAATGGTCGATGACATCTGCATCATCAAATCCATGCACACAGATGCTATCAACCACGCCCCAGCTAATCAACTCATCTACACCGGATCCATGCAGAGCGGAAAAGCATCCATCGGTTCATGGCTCTCATACGGACTAGGATCACTCAATAATGACCTCCCCACATTCTGCGTCCTCATCGCCAAAAACACCAGCTCCGCAGGAATACAAGCAATCTCATCCAGCCTTTGGAACGCCAACTACCTTCCAGGCAAGCACTCAGGTGTAACCCTCCGCTCATCAGGAGACCCCGTCCTCTACCTAAAAGACGCCCCAGGCATAGACCGTGAACTTCGGCGCTCTATGCTAGACGGCCTCTCAAAACTTAACCAAAAAACACTCCATAACATCGGAGACCCAGAAACCCAAAATCGTATCCAACAATACGAAATGGCATACAGAATGCAAATGTCAGTCCCAGAGCTCACAGACATGAGTAAAGAAACCCAAGCAACATACAACCTCTACGGCCCAGAATCACAAAAACCAGGCTCATTCGCCTCATGCGCCATCCAAGCTCGCCGCCTCGCAGAACGAGGAGTCCGCTTCACTCAAATTTTCCACCGTGGATGGGACCAACACGCAAACCTCCCCAAAGACATCAAAACCCAATGCCTTGACATCGACCAAGCATGCTACGGACTCATCCAAGACCTCAAACAACGTGGCATGTTAGAAGACACACTCGTAATATGCGGTGGCGAATTCGGCAGAACCGCATACTCACAAGGAACACTAACAGCCACAAACTACGGCAGAGACCACCACCCACGAGCCTTCTCACTCTGGATCGCCGGAGCCGGCATCAAAGGTGGAATAGTCCACGGAGAAACAGACAAATACTCATTCAACATCACCACCCCAGATAAAGCCGTCCACGTCAGTGACCTCCACGCCACCATCCTTGAGCGCTGTGGTCTAGATAATCACAAACTCTCATACCCATTCCAAGGCCTAGAACAACGCCTAACAGGTGTCGAACCAGCAAAAGTGATCAAGGACATAATCTCATAGAACCAATACAACGCTATCCCCCCTCATCAAAAACTTCGAAATAAATATCTAGCAGAGCACTCAACCCATCCCCCCCTAAACACTAAAGACACCAAAGAAAAAATCTACAAATCACTACAGTATATTTATCAATAAAAATCATAGTGTTTATTTTACACTTTAATCTTGCAAAGTGTAAAAAATACACTACTCTGCATTCAGAAAGATAAATCATGGCAAAGAAAAAATTTACATACGAATACGAAAGACCCGCTGTAACAACAGACTGCGTCGTCTTTGGACTAGATGAAGACGATCTCAAAATTCTTCTCATCCAGAGAGACATAAAACCCTACGAAGGCCAATGGGCACTACCAGGCGGCTTCATCAAAATGGGCGAATCAGTTGATGATTGCGCTAAAAGAGAACTACATGAAGAAACAGGACTAAATAACATCTACCTAGAGCAACTCTACACATTTGGATCACCAAACCGAGACCCAAGAGAACAGGTCATAACCATAGCCTACTTCGCACTTGTCAACTTAATAGACCACCGCCCACAAGCAGCAACAGACGCCAGAAACGCAGCATGGTTCGCTCAAGATGAACTGCCATCACTAGCATTCGACCACAAAGAAATTCTCGCAAAAGCCAAACAACGTCTCAAAGGAAAACTCAAATACGAGCCTATCGGCTTCGAACTGCTCCCTAAAAAATTCACCCTCACCCAAATGCAGCACCTCTACGAAATCATCCTAGAAACCAAAATAGACAAACGCAATTTCCGCAAAAAACTCCTCAAACTAGACATCCTCATAGAAACAAATGAAGTAGAACAAGACGTCGCAAGAAGAGCCGCAAAACTCTACAAATTCGACCAAAAAAAATACAACAAACTAACAAAACAAGGAATCAACTTCGAAATCTAACAAAACCACATCATGATGATATTTCCAAAAACAATTCAAGACGGCCAAGCAGTCATCCGCTGGAACAACAACGGAACACGTGACATCATAACCGGCCCTACTACTATCTACGCCCCATTTGCTAACATCACACCACTAAGAAGAGTCAGCGCCGCAGAAGAACAGTTCCTCAACGTCGCATTCCTAGACGGCCACACTGAAAACATCCCAGGCCCCTGCGCAGTCTGGTTTGACCCACTACTACACCAAAACATCACAACCAAACCAGTGATCCACCTCGACGCTCACGAGGCCATCGTCATCTATAACGAAAAAGACAACACCGTCACACACAGAATCCTAAAAGGACCAGCCATTCACATTCCCTCACCCACTGAAACACTTCACCAGTTCAGTTGGCACGGTGACAACGGAAAAGGAAAGAAAATACCAAGAACCCTCAAATTCGAAAAACTAAGAATCATCCCAGACCAAATGTACTTCGATGTAGCAGATGTCCGCACCGCAGATGAAGCACTCATTACAGCAAAACTCATGGTATTCTTCGAACTCGTAAACATCGAAAAAATGCTCCAAGAAACCCATGACCCTATCGCAGATTTCATTAATGCTCTTACAGCAGATGTCATCAGCTTTGCAGGAGAATGTAACTTTGAAGCATTCAAAACCAGAGCCCACGAACTAAACAAAACAGAAACCTACCATGCCCTACTCGAAGGAGCAGCTCGCATAGGATACAGAATCAATAAAGTCGTTTACCGTGGATACACCGCCAGCTCACAACTACAAGCCATGCACGACCACGCCATAGAAACACGCACCAAACTCGTACTCGAAACAGAAATAGAACACCAACAACAAACTCTCACAGACCTAAAACAAACCAAAGAACACCAACGTGCCACAGAGCACCGCAATGAAGAAATCAGAGCACAACAACACATACTAAACCAAAATCAAAAAAAACATGATCAAGACCTCGCCATAAAAAAAGAAATCCAAACCATGGACAAAATACACCAACAAGAAATCCTCAAACTCAAACAACAAGAATGGGAACACCTCAAACAACTAGACACTGACCTAACAGCAGTACTCGTTGCCAAAGAACACAACCCAGACAAAACAATCAGACTAGACACCACCAAAAACACACCAATCCACCTGCACGAAGCCATTTAAAAACGCATACCACTTAAAATGAAAACACTACTCATCATAGACATCCAAAACGACTTCCTCCCAGGCGGTTCACTAGCAGTTACTAATGGAGACAAAATCATCCCCATTGTCAACGAACTCATACCTCACTACGATAACATCATAGCCACTCAAGACTACCACCCACCTGAACACGGCAGCTTCGCTAGTAACCATCAAGGCAAAAATATCGGAGACACAATACAGCTTTCTGGACTACCACAGATACTCTGGCCAACACACTGCGTCGAAGGAACAACAGGCGCTGAATTCGCAGACACCCTTCACACTCAGCGGATCGACACCATATTCAGAAAAGGCACCAACCCTAACATCGACAGCTACAGCGGATTCTACGACAACGGACACCTCAAATCAACTGGCCTCGCTAAACACCTCAAAGAAATAGGAACCACCCAGCTCCACCTTGTAGGCCTCGCCACAGACTACTGCGTCAAATTCTCAGCCCTTGACGCCCTAAAAGAAGGCTTCGAGACAACACTCATAAAAGACGCCATCCAAGGCGTCAATCTACAACCCAACGACTGCACGCAAGCAATCCAAGAAATCAAAAACGCAGGCGCCAGCGTTATAAGCAGTAATGACATAATAGGAAAATAGACACATGAATGCCTTAAGAGATAGATACAGAGGAGCTATGCTCGGTTTAGCTGCAGGGGATGCATTAGGAACTACCGTCGAGTTCTCTATGCGTGGAACGTTTGAACCCATGACTGATATCATAGGTGGAGGCCCCTTCGAACTAAAGGCTGGTGAATGGACAGATGATACTTCAATGGCACTCTGCCTTGCTGAAAGCCTTATTGCTAAAAACGGCATGGATCTGGCTGATCAATTAGAACGATATTTATCGTGGTGGCGATCTGGCCACAACAGTGTCACTGGTAAATGTTTCGACATAGGCAACACTGTAAGATCAGCCTTGGAACGATACTGGTTTAATCATGAACCCTACTCAGGATCAGTTGATCCTAACACAGCCGGAAATGGTTCAATAATGCGGCTAGCACCAGTACCTATGTTCTATGCTACAGATATAAATGAAGCCATCCACCAATCAGCCGAAAGCTCTAAAACAACACACGCTGCCTTAGAATGCATAGACACGTGCAAAGCAATGACATCTATTATCGTGACATTACTAAACGGAGCTACAAAAGAAGCCTCCCTCAGACACCCACAAATAACTGAAAACATCAAACCAAAATCCCCAAAAATATCAGAAATTCTCGAAGGGTCTTACAAAAACAAAACTACAGACGATATCAGCGGTTCAGGCTACGTTATAGAGAGCTTCGAAGCCGCACTATGGGCGTTTTGGAATAGCAAGACCTTCCAAGAAGGCGCCCTGTTAGCTGTTAACCTTGGTGATGATGCCGATACTACAGGAGCTATCTACGGTCAAATAGCAGGCAGTTACTACGGAAAAAAAGGAATACCAAAACACTGGTTAAATAAAATCGCTTGGCGCCATAAAATCCAAAATATAGCCGACAAAATCTATGACCTCTCTCAATCTCATGGCAGATAAATCTATATGCCATGAAAACAAGACCAAAGGCATCCTACTCGGCACCGCAGTCGCTGACTCCATCGGCCTACCAATGGAAGGCATATCACCTAAACGCATTAAAAAACTAAATTGGATCAATGAAAAATCCCCACTCACTCACCACTTCCTACTCGGCAGAGGAATGTGGAGCGATGACACAGAACATACCATCATGCTATCCCAAGCCCTACTAGCCAGCCATGGAAATCTCAACAAATTCCAACGCTCATTCGCCTGGGAGCTAAAATGGTGGCTACTAGCCTTACCCGCAGGTGTCGGACTCGCCACCGCTCGAGCCATCATCAAGCTTTGGCTAGGATACTCTATAAAACACTCTGGCGTATTCTCAGCAGGAAACGGCACAGCCATGAGAGCAGCCATCATAGCGGCCTACTTTCCTGACCACCCAAAAAAAAGACAATCCTTCACCATCGCACAATCCACCCTCACTCACACCGACCCAAAAGCAACAATCGGCGCCCTATCCGTAACAGAACTAAGCGCACTCCTAATCAAATCAAAAACACCACCCTCAACTCAACAAATCATCCACCTACTATCAAACATAACAAATATTATAGATAATCAAATCCACGGCTCAAAATCAGCAAAACAAGACTGGAAATCCATCACAAACCTCATACAAAAAAGCTGGAACAGTAACCACACCGAAACTCAATTCCTAACAGAACTAAATCAAATAACCGGCGGCTCCACAAAACGCGGCGTCACCGGCTACATTTACCAATCTCTGCCCATCGCCATCTACTCAGGAACCAAACACAACTGGGAATACAAAACAGTCATCACCAATGTCATCTCACTCGGCGGAGATACAGACACGGTTGCCGCAATTGCAGGCGCCATGTGTGGAGCCTATGGAGGCCACAAATCCATACCGCATCAATGGCTATCCAAAGTCACTGAATGGCCATGCTCAATCAACGACCTAGAAAAACTAGCAACCGCCATCTCAGAAAAGAAGCAATTAAGAGTTCGCCCCAGATTCTCACCCCAGCTCATCATCAGAAACATCATATTCCTCGCCGTCGTCATCACCCACGGATTCGCCAGACTAATACCACGTTAAACCTCACACCCTGCCCTGGTCCTCATCACGCGCCTTATTCCACTCCTCATCCATCTGCTTCATCGATGCATCCTCCAAAGCCACACCCTTAGCCTTCAACCGAGACTCCAACTTCTGAAAACGATCCATAAACTTATGATTCGTCCTATCCACAGCAACCTCAGGATTCACACCTAACTTACGTGCCATATTCACCGTAACAAAAAGCAAATCACCAATCTCCGCCTCCAGCTCATCAGGAACATCCCCTCCCTCCTCATAACCCTCAAATGCCTCCTCCACCTCAGCCAGCTCCTCTCGCACCTTACCTAAAATCGACTTCGCATCCACCCAGTCAAAACCCACCTTACTAGCCTTCTTCTGTAACTTAGCAGCCTTCAACATCGCAGGCAACCCATCCCCCACACCATACAAATAAGGCTTCTCCTCACTCCCCCTCTCCTGCCTCTTTATCTCATCCCACTGGCTAAGAACTCCCTCAGAATCAATCACCCCTCTATCATTAGCCCCAAAAACATGCGGATGCCTCCTAATCAACTTCTCAGAAATACCACGCGCCACATCATCCATATCATACCTCCCAGCCTCACGCGCTATTTCAGAATGAAAAACAACCTGCAACAACAAATCCCCAAGCTCCTCCTCCAAATGTTCATGATCCTCACACTTAATCGCATCCACCACCTCATAAGCCTCCTCTATCAAACAAGACACCAAACTCCCATGAGTCTGATCCGCATCCCATGGACAGCCCCCCGGAGCTCTAAGCCTATGCATTATCGCCCTCAGACGCTCCACCTGCCTCTCAGGCACCACACTTCCCATCATCTCATCATCAGTCATTTTTTTGAAGCAAATTTTAATATCTCACGCTCATCATCACTCAAGTTCCCTATACCCTCCTCAGACACCTTATCCAGTATACGGTTCACTTCAGCCTCACTCTTACTCACCTTCATATTCAGCTCAGTCCTCGCCCTCATTCTCCCACCAGTCTTTGCCACCTTTCGCTTCTGCACACCCACATCACTCCCCACACCCTTTTTACCAATACTACCCACACCCACATCAAGCCAACTAAGATTCTTCAAACATAAAAAACCTACTCCAACCCCACTCAAATGAGCCAAACTCTCAGCAGGATCAGCCCTCTGCGCTATCGACATCACCACCAATAAACCAATCAAACCATAACCCAACGTCTTCAAACTCAACGTCACAGGCGGTAACAACAACCGCACCTTCTGATCAGGATACCTCAACGCCACCACAACCAATAAAGCCATTGCCAATCCACCAGCACCACTCAAAGGAACAACAGACCCAGAACTTAACAGCGCATAAACTATCGCCCCCACTAAAGTCGTCATCACTAACATCACACCAAACCTCCGTGACCCCAAACTCCTCTCAGCCATAGGCCCAAAAACAAAAAAAGCAATCAACGTAAACAACCAATCCCCCAAATTAACATTCACCAAAGGATAACTACCCCACCTCCATATCTCTAACAAATCACCCCGTTTCATAGAAAAATAAACACTCAACCGCCCCTCAGAACTACCTCGGCCAATTACGTCCACCAAAAACACCACCACCAAAATAACCAACATCCACTTCGAAACAGACGCCCCACCAAACCGACTCCCTCCTCCCCCAAACGAACCATAAGAACCAGATCTATATACTTTTTTCATCCACCAAATACTTACACCCACCACACCACCAGCGCAACACCTATCATCACAACAAAATAAATACCCCACTCCTCATCAAAATATCCAGCCCCACAGCAATAAACACCCCAAACCACTCACTACATAAAATAAAACAATAGCACATTTGATTTCTAGAGGGCGTATCATACATCCTCACCCCCTCAGATCGCTGAACACATCTATTTAATAAATAGAAAAATTGAACCAAAGGGTTTACAAATCACTTATTAAAGCAGACAACATTAATATTTAAACACACTTAATATGAATTATACAATTACATCCACCCTAATCCCCCTATCTCTTGCTCTGTCAAGTTTGTGCGACGCTGCTTTTACCAGAGTTAATTTCACAGTCGGCTCTGAAGCAGCCTTCATCATAGAACCAGCCACAAGAGCGGCTAACAATCCTTGGATAATGTATGCTCCCACACTGGGCTCAGACCTACCCGGCAGCTCAGAAGCTTTCATGATACAACAATTTGCAGACAACGGAATTACAGTAGCCGGCGTAAATGTAGGTGAGTCTTACGGAACTCCCCGTAACATTGCAGGTTATGATAGTCTCTATAATGACATGGTAAATACACGTGGCTTCTCTGACCAATTATCCATGCTCACCAGAAGTCGAGGCGGCCTAATGGGGTTTAGCTGGGCAATGAATAACCCAGAAAAAGTAACCGGCATAGCGGGCATATACCCTATTACTAGCTTGTTAGGTTGGTCAGGAGCAACTGCTACCGCAAATTCATACGGAAGTAACCTATCAGATTTCAACCCAATAGATAACCTTACCGACATGGCTAATGAAGGCGTCAAACTTTTCCTCCTTCACGGAGACAATGACTCCGTAGTCCCCCTCACAGATAACTCACAAATCACTCACGACAGATACCTAGCTCTCGGAGGAGACTCTACACTCTCTATCATCCAAGGCGGTGGTCACGACTTAAGCAACCACTGGTTCACAGATCAACCCCTTACTGATTTCCTTATCCAGACCAGCCTCATCCCAGAACCTTCATCAACACTACTCATCAGCTTCGCCGTCTTGGCATTCTCTACGATACGCCGTAGAGACCAGAACCAGTAAAGTAGCCAATTGATTCATCACAGATAGTGATATAATCAGACAAATAGCGGAATGCTTCTAGCCTACACTAAGGAGCGCATAAAATTAAACGGACTTCATGACCGAGGAACATCCCAACTAGCAACAAAAAATGCCCAATTCCACTCACAACGAAAAACACTTTCTAAAATCTATCATAACAACCATTTGTCTGAGCTAACTTAAAGATTAGCAGCATAAAAATTGAACAATTTTTATGGACTAATTGAAGATCGTAATAGTCATAGCCACAAGACATAAAAAAGACGCATAACAGGCGGCACAACTAACTCATAGAGAAACTAATTTCACTGCAGCAGTTTGCATAAAAAATCAGCTTTGCTACAAAAAATAAAATCATTAAAGCTTCCTGAATAGTTCATAATAGCTGTGAAGACGGTATTATACCATTTGAACTGTTAGAATGGATTGATAGCACAACAAGATAGCAAGAGTAGCGAGGCAAGAGGAAAGCGCATAGCGGACTATGCAACTGACGAATAACGAAGCTAATCTTGATATATTGTTGTGCACTTCAAAAAATCAGCTCTGCTGCTGGTCCCTAATATATTGAAACTACTATCAATCCAGAATAACTGTAAAAATGGTATTACCACAATACCATAAAACCACATCCGCAAAACGAAAGAAAAGCACCTACAGCCGTGCAAATAAAAAAAGAGCACCTCAATAAAAGAGATGCTCTCACTAAAAAATGTCTGATCTGAAACCTTAGAAGTCTAACTACATATCAGATGATCAAGATGATGATGCCTCAGATCTTTCAGCAACCTTAGCGGCAGCTGTTGCATCCTGTGTAGGACTTGTATATTTAAAACGTTGCTTCTTACGCTTAGATGCAGAACGTAATTTACGCTTAGCTCTCTCTACTGGCGTTTCGAATGAACGTCGACGACGCATCTCCTCAAGAATGCCTTCGTTGTCTAATAAAGTCTTCATGCGCTTTAACGCACGATCCACTGTCTCGCCTTTGCTTACTGTTACTCCTCTAAGTGACATAATGTCTGTATAATAATGGTTAAATAATTCCTAATGTTTCAGGTCGGCGCAAAACCTATTCATTTCAAATCACAAAGTCAAGCACCAGAAACGAAAAATCTATACTTTTATCTAACTCAAATTACATGCTAAGAAAATTCACTAAATTTAACACATTTCTACATTGCCAGAACCCAATAAATAGGCAGTATAGAAAGAGTAAATCATTATTATGGTAGAAGAACGCTACGAAATACGAGGAAAAATTGGACAAGGCGGAGTAGGGGTCGTGTATAAGGCATATGATACACAACTCCGTAGAGAAGTTGCTATCAAACGCGTCCTTGCAGATGAAGACACTGAAGGCAACGAAACAGCTACCGCAAACCTCCTCAAAGAGGCCACAGCTCTCTCCTCCGTGCAGCATCCACACATCTGCACCGTCTATGATGCAGGCATTGACGATGGCGGTCCATTCGTTGTCATGGAACTCATCAATGGTAAAACCCTAGATGAAATGGTTGAACGCGGCACTCTCACCTACGAAGATTTCAGAGAAGTCGCTATCCAGACTCAAGAAGCCATGATCGCTGCTCAAGAACTAAACCTCGTGCA
Organism: uncultured Verrucomicrobiales bacterium; assembly: GCA_937934595.1. Classification (GTDB taxonomy): domain Bacteria; phylum Verrucomicrobiota; class Verrucomicrobiia; order Verrucomicrobiales; family Akkermansiaceae; genus Rubritalea. Next base: position 38,233 of record CALGZA010000006.1, read on the forward strand.
CCGTGACCTTAAACCCAGTAACGTTATGGTCAGCTGGCTACCTTCAGGTAGATTCCAAATCAAGTTAGTTGATTTCGGACTCGCCAAATTCTCAGCTAAGCCATCTCTGCAAACGATAGACCACGGAGACGCTGTTTTCGGATCTATCTTCTTTATGGCTCCAGAACAATTCGAAAGAAAAGCCCTAGACCAGCGCACTGATATGTACTCCCTAGGAGCCATGTTCCACTATGCACTCACAGGGAACTACCCATTCGATGGCGATACCGCACCTCAAGTAATGGCAAGTCACCTCCAAAACTCCGTCATCCCTCTTCAACAAGTTCGCCCAGACCTTCCCGTCTGGCTCTGTGAATGGGTAATGTGGCACATTCAAAGAGATATGGACAATCGTCCAGAATCTGCTGCCATCGCACTACAAAAATTCCTGCACGATGAATCAGTTGCAGCTCAAGGAGGTACACCCCAGTCACAATTCCCTAACGCTAACGCTGCTCCTACACTCCAAAAAACAGCTATGCAGATTATCCAGCCAGCAGGTAACATAACTGGCCCAATGAGCGTTCAACCCACCGGTAACTCACTTACAGCAACAGCACCCCAACGCATTGTATCTCCTAATGGCCTCCTGAGCCCCAGCACAGCACCAGTCGGCATCCAACCAGCTCATGCCAACACCGGAATACAGAATACAGTTCCAGCTACTCAAAACACCCAGCCACATCAACTACACATAAACCAAACAAAAAAAAGCAAAACTCTTCCTATAGTTATAGGCTCCATGGTTGCTGTCGCTGTTATTATTGGCGGCATGATCATCTATGACGGCAGCTCCACTAAGAATCACCAGGAACAATATTCCGCTCTCATAAAAGACATTGAGCCTAAGACATCTATTACTGTAACTGAAGAAGAATTAAACATACTTTTAAAAGGCTTAGTTAGCTCCAACATCAAAGACAAACAAGGCGCTTTGATAGCATTGAGTAAAGCAAATGCCAAAGATAAACTCTTCTCACCCACCCTCCTCATCGCAAATTTTGCTACCACTCCAAATCAACCTCTTTCCCCTGAATCAAAACAAAGCATTTTTGCATCGATAGACAGAAACAAAAATAAAGACCTAAATGCCTACAGAGTTGTGTTAGATTATGCTTTAGCAAACCCTAACAGCCTAGAATCAGGCAAAGCCATCCAAATAATGATTAATAATGCGGATGATTCATTTGTAGATAACTTACTAAAATTTTACAACAAGAAATCAACTCTCGCCAGCAAAAACAATTGTAAAAAAGCACTCATCAACATCATTCAAAAATCAAACTACAAGAAACAAATCTCTGAAAAAATTGTCTTAAGTTACAATAACGCTTATGATGATGACTACAAGCTAGCACTACTAAGAATAATGGGTGCAACTAACTCAAAAGAAGCTTTAAACATACTATACAAAGAATTAGATAACGATAATACTATCAATAGGCTAGCCGCTACTGAAGGACTCTCTGAAGCCTCTACTCTTGAACCATTTGATAAAATCATTGACATGTTATCTAGTAAAGAAAATGCAAGCCAATCAAAACAAATGGAAGCACTTACAGCAGATTTACTAGTAAAAAATGATAGTATCCCAGAGTTAAACAAGGAAAAACGCTGGATACAATTACTCTCAATCGCTAAAAATAAAGCTCCTGTCTACAGTAAGGCACGCAACTTAAAGTCTGACTGGGTTAAAGAATTCCTCACCAAAGTAGCAGCAAACGAGCAATTACCCATAGGCATGCAAACTAACGCTAAAGATTTATTGAAAAAATTATCACCCCAATAACTAAAAAACACGTTCAAATAACACATTAAATCCATCAATATGTAGCTTTTCTACATTTTACCATTGTCAACCACACACTAAATAGTACAAACTAACAAAGATATGAAGAAAATCCTAATTACCGCGATCGCATTAATCACTACAATGACCAGCTCAATGGCTGATATCCACTCACCTCCAGGATCTCATTACACTTCCACGCGTAAGCTTGGCAGAGCAATCAGTAATATCCTTTATGGTATCGTCGAAATTCCTGAGCAAATCGTACGCAAGAATGAGCGCTACGGACGCAAAGCAGGATACTCATACGGTGTAGTTGACGGAACTCGCAGAGCATTCAGCCGCATAGGCTACGGCTTCTACGAGCTCTTCACTTTCCGTTGTCCTACTTACCACGGTACGTTCAAACCACCATATGAAAGATGCGGTGCTGATGGTAACATCGGCATGAACGTCCACGAAGGACTATCTGAGTTTCCACCTGAACTAGGCGCTGAAGGTTACTACTCTCACGTAAGATCTCAGAAATACTAATATAAGCATCTTCTCATACATATTCATGAAGCACTCTAGCGAAAGCAGAGTGCTTTTTTTATGCTAATCACCTCCCATCACCTCCCATCACCTCCCATCACCCCCATCATACAAATCATACTAGACATTTTGGAAAATTCATCCACATTCACAGTCTATAAGCCGTCCTAAATACGGCATAAACTAAATACATACTATGAAAACCAAACAACTACTAACTTCTGTAGCAATAAGCACTGCAGCCATCTTTGGTCTAAACTCCTGCGGCAGCAAGAGCACCACTACAACAAACACATCTAATGCTCTCGTCATCACAGCAATTCCTGACGGAAATATTTCAGACATCAAATTAAAATACCAACCCCTAGTAGACTACTTAACAAAAGAACTAAATATTAAAGTAGAACTCAGCATATCAGATAACTACGATGCAGCTGTAACACGCTTCGCTAACAATGAAGTACAGCTAGTCTGGTTCGGTGGACTCACAGGTGTCCAAGCACGCAACAAAGTCAAAGGTGCTCAGGCTATTGCCCAAGGTATAGCTGATCCTAACTACAAGTCATACTTCATCGCACACAAAGACACCGGCCTAGAAAAATCAGAAGACTTCCCTAAGGAAATCGCTGACATGACATTCACCTTCGGCAGCCAAAGATCTACCTCCGGAAGACTAATGCCTACTTGGTTCATAAAGCAAATAACAGGACAAACCCCTGACGAATTCTTCAAAAAAGGCGTTCAATTCCGCAAAAGTGGAAGCCACGAAGCCACAGCAAAGGCCGTTCATGACGGCACAGTCCAAGTAGGCGCACTCAGCTACAGGACATACGACAAACTTGTCGCCAAAAAAATAATCGATCCAGAAGTAGCAAAAATCATCTGGGAAACTCCACCATACGCAGACTACAACTTCACCGCTCACCCGTCACTCAATGACAAATTCGGCGAAGGCTTCGTAACCAAACTTCAAGAAGCACTCATCGCATGTAAAGATGAAAAAGCACTTGCTGCCATCAACCGTAAAGGAATCATCAAAGCCAAAAACTCAGACTTCGACGGCATCGTTAAAGTAGCCAAAGAACTAGGCTTCCTAGACTAAATAATTCACATAGCGTGATCAACTATCAGCATCCTTTGAGCTAACCACTCAAAGGATGCTTTGTTCCATGGCCAATCTATTTCAACTCATAAACATCCACAAAACCTTCGGCTCAACAACAGCCCTAGACAAGATAAACATTGACGTCGAACAAGGAGAAATCATCGCACTTATCGGACCATCCGGTAGCGGCAAAACCACACTCCTCAAAATGCTCAATGCCCAGCACTCCCCCACCTCAGGTGAAATAAAAACCTCCAACACACCCATATCCTCTCTCAACCAAAAACAACTCCGTAAAACACGCAGCAAAATCGCCTTCATCCCACAAGACCTCGGAATCGTTAAAAACCTCAAAGTCTTCCAAAACATCCTCCTCGGAAAAATAGGCACCCACAGCACCATCGCAATGCTATGGAAATTCCTATTCCCTCCAAAACCAGAACTCATCAAAATCCACAAAATCCTCGAGCGCACCGGCATCGCAGAAAAACTCTACAGCACCACATCCACACTCTCCGGCGGCCAACAACAACGCGTCGCCGTTGCCAGATCACTCTACCAAGAAGCTCACACCATTCTTGCTGACGAACCCATCTCATCAGTAGACCCAGCCAGAGCACGTAGCCTCATCCAGCTCCTCATAGACATCAGTAAGGAAAGCAACCTCACTCTAATCATGTCTATTCACAACATCGAGTTGGCAAAAGAATTCTTCCCCCGCCTCATCGGCCTTAAAAACGGTAAACTCCAGTTCGACAGCACATCAGTCACCCAAGAACAAATAAAACAACTCTACCAACTAAGCGATAAACAACTCGCACAGTAAACCATGAGAGACCTCAGGGCCATTAAAACCTACCAACAAAAAGGCAGCAAAAAACGCTCCTTCATCGTAGCTACATCCATCATCATAATCATCTGCCTTAATCAGCTAGGCCTAGAGTGGAAAGACTTCATACCTAACGAAAACGGCTACAAAGTAATTAAAAGATTCGCTCTAGCAGCTCTCAGCCCAGCAACAGACTACCAAAGCACAGGAATCCCAGATAGCGCACCACCATACTACCACAAAATAATAGGCTCACTCTGGCGCACCCTCCAATACGCCACCTGCGCCATGAGCATCGCCATCCTCATCGGAATCACCCTCGGCTTCTTCTGCTCTAAATCATGGTGGCCACCAGCCAGACACTCTCGCAGTCTACACATACTACACCGCCTCATCCACAGAATAGCCAGAACCATCATCACATTCGGCAGATCCATTCACGAACTCCTCTGGGCACTCCTCTTCATCACAGCACTCGGCACCTCCCCATTCGCCGCCATCATGGCCCTCGCCATCCCATACGGTTGCACACTCGCTAAAGTCTTCTCAGAAATAATCGATGAACAAGACACCAGCAACAGCCAATGCCTCAAAGCCCATGGCGCCCTATCTCTCAGCTCATGGCTATTCGGTATGCTTCCTAGCGCAATACCAGACCTCATCAGCTACGCTCTCTACCGCTACGAATGCGCCATCCGCTCCGCCGCCATACTCGGATTCGTAGGTATCACCACAATAGGCTACCACATCAAGACATCATTCGATGACCGCTTCTATAACGAACTCTGGACACTCCTCTACAGCCTTCTCATACTACTCATCATCGTAGAAAAAATCAGCAGCTACTGCCGCCACAAAATCAACACACCTCTAACAATTCACAAAAAAACACAGAAACTAGATCCCACCACAACCAAAAGAATCGACAAAATAAAATACCTGAACAAACAATCTAACAAAAAAATATCACTCTACATCATCGCCACCTGTCTCGGCATATTAACAATCATAGCATGGAACACTGGCGAACCCATCTTCTCAAAACTCAGCAGCGAACAACGCGCCATAAACCTAGAACGTTTCCTCACCAAAGAAATCACCCCACAACCAGTCAGAGAATCAGGAAACTGGTTAGACTCCATCCCGTGGGCCAAAAAACTCCTCCTAGATCAAGGCCTCTATGCTGCTATCCAGACCCTCTACATCGCCACATCAGCCATCATCATCGCATTCTTCTTAGGCCTCATCAGCATCCCATTAGCCGCTAAATCTCTTAACAAAGAACACTACAGAGGCGTCGCTCTAGGACTCACTAAAACAAAAACATACATCCGCAAAGCATCATCCCTACTCACTAAAGCCATCCTCATGCTCACCCGCTCCATGCCAGAATACCTCCTCGCATTTATTCTACTCGGCATCCTAGGACCCACAGCATGGCCTCTCATCCTCGGCCTCGCCATCCACAACTACGGAATCATTGGCAGATTAGGTGGAGAAATCCTCGACAACGCAGACCACAACAACGCCAAAATCACAGCCGCACACGGCGCAAACACCAACCAAATCTACCTCTTCACACTCCTCCCAACTGTCTTCAACCGCCTACTTCTCTACTTCTTCTACCGCTGGGAAACATGCATCAGAGAAGCCACAGTCATGGGTATGCTTGGAATAAGCTCACTCGGATTCCTCATAAAAGACTCCCGCGCAAGAGACAACGCAGACGAAATGTTCTTCTACATACTGCTCGGCGCATGCCTAGTCATGATCGGTGACATCCTATCAGACATCGTCAGAACCAGACTCAGAACAGCATAACAAACCCATAAATACCCAAACTAAAACTTAGCCACCTCCTGCAGCTTCCTCAACCTATCCAATGCAGCACCAGAGTCTATCAACTCAGCCGCCTTCTGCACTCCAGCCGCCAAATCATCCACTAACCCAGCACAAGCTAAACCACCTCCAGCATTCAATAAAACCATCTCACGCTTAGCCCCCCTCTCCTCACCAGACAAAATCGCCTCTAATATCCGCGCATTCACAACCGCATCACCACCCACCAAGTCAGACACCTCACACTGATCCAAACCCACATCAGTCGGTAAAATAGACTCATCCACCATATCCTGATACGCCCCAGACTTATAAATATGAGACTCCCCCATCAAACTCAACTCATCCACCACCGCACCACCAGCCGTTCTACCCAGAACCACCCACGCACTATCTCTCTCCAGTCTCTGTAAAATCTCAGCATACAGCTGAGCATGCTCCTCACTACAGATCCCCACAAGCTGACAATCAGGCTTTGCCGGATTCAACAAAGGACCTATCAAATTAAAAATCGTCCGCACCCCCTCATCCGCCAGCATCTTCCTCACAGGAGCCACAGCCTTAAAAGCCGGATGATAAGCAGGAGCATACATAAACCCCACACCAGCCACCCGCAGACACTCCCTAAAACACGCAGTAGAAACCTCTAAATCAATACCCAAAGCCTCTAACACATCAGCCCCACCACTCTTTGAAGTAATCCCCCTATTACCATGCTTCACCACCACAGCCCCACCCGCTGCTATCACAAACATACTCGTCGTAGATACATTAAATAAATCCAACTTATCACCACCCGTTCCACAAACATCTATACTCGGCCCCATCAACTCTACCTTATCAAGCTCAGGATCCACAGCCCTCTCCAAACAAGCCTGGACAAAAAAAGTAATCTCCGCAGAAGTCTCCCCCTTCAACGTCAGCCCACGTAAAAAATCAGCCTTCTTCCCATCGCTAATCGTCTCATCTAAAAGCATCCCCACCGCCGCATAAACCTCCCTCTCACTCAGCTCCTTACCCTCATTCAAATATTTAATCAATGCATCCATTACAACGCCAAAAATAGCACTACCTCATTACAAAACACCAGAACTTTCAGCACCCAAAAAAATCACCAACTCAACAACACGAAAAATTCTCAATTCGATCTCGACGTACCATCACACATCATTACATTAAGTAATATGAAATCATGTCTCGCTATGATCATTGTCCTTATCATCTTCGGTGGCTTCGCTGGCACCATGGCAGTAATGTACTTCGCCAGCTCAAATACCGAAATCGAAAGCACAAAATAAACACCATTAAACCTCCCCATCTCAACACATGGCAACAAAAGGCAACACTAAATGCCCTCATACGCCTAACCCACGTGCACCAGCAACCCCGTAACCACCAAGCACGCCTCCCTGAATCCAACATCACACTCACCATGACAGCCCCAATATCACCCATCCTCAAAGCTTGCATCACAGTCACCGGAATCATCCTATCCATCAGCTCACTCCTCGCACAAGCTACCACCTCCCCTCAAGATACAGACAAAATACCCATCGTAGAAGAAAACCCAAACCGCCCAAATGTCATCATCATCATGACAGACGACCAAGGTTGGGGAGACTTCGGAGTTAACGGAAACAAAATCATCGAAACACCAAACCTAGACAAACTCGCCAACAACTCCCTAACATGGGAAAACTTCTACGTCAGCCCAGTCTGCTCACCCACCAGAGCATCACTCATGACAGGCAGATACAACCAAAGAACCAAATGCCTCGACACATACCTAGGCAGATCCATGATGGCAAATGACGAAGTCACCATCGCAGAAGCACTCCAAGGAGCAGGATACGCCACAGGCATCTTCGGTAAATGGCACCTCGGTGACAACTACCCCATGCGCCCATCAGACCAAGGATTCGAACACTCCCTCATCCACAAAGGAGGCGGCATCGGCCAGCCATCAGAACCCATCGAAAACAATCGTAACTACACCAACCCCATCTTATTCAAAAATAACTCAGAAATCGCCACCAAAGGATACTGCACAGACATCTTCTTCAATGAAGCCATCCAATTCATCGCATCATCCATGACATCACAACGGCCATTCTTCGCATACATCGCCACAAACGCCCCACACGGACCATTCCATGACGTTCCAGAAAAACTCCTCCAGCACTACAAATCAAAAAACCTCAAATCCATCATGCCAGAACAAGACCATGATGACCCAAAAAAAATCGATAAACTACAACGCATCGCAGCCATGATCACAAACGTTGACCAAAACATCGGTAAACTACTCTACATGCTCGAAATCAACAAACTCACAGAAAACACCATCATCATCTTCCTCAACGACAACGGACCAAACACAAACCGCTACACAGGACCATTCAAAGGAAAAAAATCAAACATCCACGAAGGCGGAATCCGCTCACCACTCTGGATACATTGGCCAGCCAAAATCAAACACAACAAAAAAATCAACACCAACATCGCCGCCCACATCGACATCATGCCCACCATCATGGACGCATGTGACCTCGGCGTCCCAGAAGCCCTCGCATTCGACGGCAGAAGCCTACTCAAAAAACTCATCAACCCAGAATCCAAACTCCCACACAGACCCATCATCATCCAAGCTCACCGAGGCGCCAAGCTCATCCGCTACCACAACTTCATGGTCAGAGACAAACAATGGAAAATGTCTCACAACTCAGGATTCCAAAACACCAAACTACAAAAACAAAAACCATTCGAACTCTTCGACCTCTCAAAAGACCCAAGCGAAACCAATAACATCGCCAAAGAAAACCCAGAAAAAATCAAACAACTAACCAATATCTACAACCAATGGTACGATGACGTCACATCCACACGCATCAGAGACAAAGGCACACCATACATCATCGCCGACAAAACACACGAAAACCCACTCACTCTCACCTGGCAGGACAGAATATCAAAAAACTGGAACATGAAACGTGACGGCATATGGAAACTCTCATTCCCCACCACCAGCCGCGCAGACCTCATCATCTACGCCCCGCCTAACAGACTCATCAAACCTGAACAACTCACCGGCCTCACACCCACACTCCAAATAGGAACCACCATCTACAAAGGCAAACCACTCAGCGGAAACACAACCTCACTCTTCCAAGGCATCACCATCCCAAAAGGAAAACACCACATCAAAGCCAAATTCTCAACCACAGATAACACACAAAATCAAGACATCCACGCCTACCAAATACGCATCATCCACAGATAATAAACAAATAAGCTAAAAAACTTCTCCCCAAAGACTTGATTTATACACCACCTAATCCTATTACCCACTCGTAATGCCTAAAGTATTTATCAAAACCTACGGATGACAAATGAACGAACGTGATTCTGAGCAGGTTGCTCGGATGTTCTCTGAAGGTGGATACACCATCACAAAAGACGAGTTTGACGCAGACGCCATACTCGTAAACACATGCTCAGTAAGAGACCAAGCTGAACAAAAAGCACTCGGCAAAATGGGCCACATGGGAAAACACAGAATCCGTAAACCACACGTCGTATACGGATTCATGGGCTGCATGGCTCAGTCTCGCGGAGAAGAACTATTCCAAAACGTCCCACACCTAGACGTCGTCGTAGGAACCCAAAAATACCACAAAGTCTTCGAATACGTAGACAACATCCTCACACAGAGACTAGAACGTAGAATGGATGAAGTACAACTCTCCATGATCGGTGAAAACGTCTGCGACACAGAAGAAGAAACAGACTCACAAAACACCATCAAAGACCACATCGAGGAAAACATAAATCCATCCACATTCGTCTCCATCATGCAAGGATGTAACATGAAATGCTCATACTGCATCGTCCCAGACACCAGAGGCCGTGAAAGAGGCAGACCCATAACAAGCATCATAGAAGAAATCAAAAAACTAACCGACAAAGGAGTCGTAGAAGTCACACTACTCGGCCAAATCGTCAACCTTTACGGAAGAACAGAATTCCCCAAAATAGACGGAAAATCACCATTCGTACAGCTCCTAGAAGCCGTCCACGATATAGACGCCATCAAACGCATCCGCTTCACATCCCCACACCCCATCGGATACCGTGATGACCTCATAAATGCATTCACCTACCTCCCCAAGCTCTGCTCACACATCCACTTCCCCATGCAAAGCGGTAGCGACAGGATCCTCAAAAAAATGAGAAGACCCTACAAAAACCAAAAATTTATCGAAATCTGCGAGAAAATGAAAGCCGCTCGCAAAGACCTCGCCATCACTACTGACGTCATCGTCGGATACCCAGGTGAAACCGAAGAAGACTACCTCATGACCAAAGAAACCATGAAAAACATCGGCTTCGACAACGCATTCATCTTCAGATACTCAAAACGCAAAAACACACCAGCAGCAGAAATGCATGACCAAATCGCGGACTCCATCAAAGAAGAACGTAACCAAGACCTCCTCGCCATGGTCAACCAAATAGCCATGGAAAAAAACCAACTCCAAGTCGGCACCACACAAGAAGTCCTCTGCACCGGCGGATCAAAAAAAGACCCAAACAAAATGACCAGCAGAACCAGCCAAAACAAAATCGTCATTTTCGACGGCAAAGCCGAACGCATGTCAGGACAAATCCTCCCCATCAAAATAGAAAAATCATCCGGATTCACACTCTTCGGAACCCCCGTAATCCACTAGAAAAACAACAACCCACCACTACCTCCTCACACAATACATCCTCCTAAATCCCCCCACCCCTCACCCCCCACACACAATTTCTTGATAAATTGTCGCTCTTAAACGCGTTATAAAATCTACCAGCTTATGTAATAGCTCATATCATGAAACTAACGTTTTATAAATAAAACTAAAATCAACAAAGATTACATCATTTAACAACGTATTATCACTAACAAATAGCCAAAAACAAAAAAAAGATAAAAAAAGTGTGAACAAATTCAGCCCATCATGCATCTCAATTAGTATAGAGAGCGTTATTTACAATGTGAACACATTTTTAGACAAAGCAATAAACACCGCAACGCTAAATTAGTAAGAACGAGACCATAGAGAACTTTTTACACAAAAATAGAGAGACAAACAAACCATGACAGCCAACAACAACAATAACAGCTTAAGAATCTATCTCCGCGAGATAGCTAAGACAGAGCTCCTCACTCGAGAAGAAGAGGTAGAGCTAGCGGCTAGAATTAAAAAAGGTGACAAAAAAGCCCGCTCTCTCATGATACGTGCCAACCTCAGACTAGTCGTAAAAATCGCTCAAGACTACGCAAACTACGGACTACCACTCTCAGACCTCATCTCAGAAGGTAACATCGGCCTCATGAAAGCAGTCGAAAGATTTGACCCAGAAAAAGGTGGCAAACTCAGCACATACGGATCTTGGTGGATCAAACAGTCTATCAAACGCGCCCTAGCTAACCAAAGTAAAACAATCAGACTACCAGTCCACATGGTAGACAAAATCTCCAGAATGCGCAGAATCGCTAACATACTCTCGGAAGCCCTCGGCCGTGAACCCACCAACTCAGAACTCGCTGAAGAACTCGGTATTCCACGCAGTAAACTCGCCATGCTCAAGCAAGCAGCCCAGCGCCCAGCATCACTAGACGCACCCATCGGCGATGACGACAGCTCAGACTACAGCGAGATCATCGGTGATGAAAAAGCAGAAGACCCATCATCCGCTCTACAAAGCAAAAACATGCACAACCAGCTCTCAGATCTGCTAGACAACCTAGACGAGCGTGAAACACGCATCATCGGAGCCAGATTCGGACTAGACGGCCAAAAACCACTCACCCTAGAAGAAATAGGAGTCGAATTCGGAGTCACCCGTGAAAGAATCAGACAGCTACAAAACGTAGCACTAGCAAAAATGCGTAAAAGTCTTCGCAAAAAAGATCAACCCATACCAACCACCCTATCCGGTGAAATGGTATAAGGAATAAAACTTTCAATCCGTAGTGATTGGGATCGTAGGTGTGATGAGCGGTGGGCCTAGCCCGCCGCTCATTTTCTATTCACACCAAGCACAAAAAAAACTCCCAAATCCAAAAATTCTAAATTCTAAATTCCAAACAAGTAATATCAACCATACTGAAAACTCCCGATATCCAGTCATTAAAAAATAATGGCAATAAACAGTTTGAAACAACATCAAAAACAACAATTCACAGTTGCTCAAAATTTCACATTTACATACAATAAAAATATAAACCACTACCTTACGACTAGCAACCAGCTTAAGGTGTGATATCACATCAGCGGGAATAATCTAATACTGTTCTGCTAAAAATTCACCATTAATGTCATTTCTACTCTTAATACCTGGATTCATCGGAACACTATCTATTTGGATGTTTGGTATTCGACCATTTGTGGTGTCCAACAATGAAGGCTATAAAACTGGAGCAAATCTAGGTATTGCTATGTGGGTTGATTGGCAGTCTTGTGGAGAAATAGCCAAAGAGAAAAACAACTCTAAAGGACGCAATATTTATCGTATTTTTGGTCTGTTTCAGTTGATATCAGCAGCCGGAATTATTCTCCTGTGCATAGGTTATTAGTAAGTTAACCCTTCCATCGATTAGCAACAAGATGCAAACTAATCCTAAGCAACGATTTTCGTTTCCGCCCCCTATAAGAGCGGCATCTTGAAGCGTGAAGACTCCCAGAAGTAAAATGACATTTTTGGCAGCACCTAAATCTGATCAAAGAATTCATCCGAACAAGCTGATACCCCAGCACTAAATGACACCCCTGTTATGGTCATAGCGTATTCATTAAAATTATTACTGAATAGCATAAAGATTTCCCCAACAGCGATAAGCTGTAAAGAACATGACTTGGTCTGTCATTATCATAGCTAGCCTGTGCCATCTCACCATACTTCCCAGAACTCGTATGAGATTCTTGTTCATTCTATTACAACAAGGAGGCTTGAACCTTTTCTCATTTCAGTGCATGCTAAGCGCACACAAGTCAAAGCAAGCAATTCGTTAGACATTCAAAAGTTGAGATCTATGATTTTAGAACCCTTAACCCCTTCGTCCAACTAGCGCTGTCTTTAACTAATTCCAATCCATTGACGATCTATTAAAAACACCCGAAATGAAGCCGCCTACTAAATTGAAGCGTATTATCAGATCGCTCTTGATCTTGTGTATTCTCTATCTAGTTCTCTGGTGCATAGGATTTTACAGAGTTTGGTCTTTTCAAAGAAATCTAACAACTGAACATATAGAGCGAGGTAAAGAAATTGAACTATTTATCACTAGTTTAAAGATTGGCCAGCCTGCTGATCTGGTTAAAGGTTTCCCTTATTCAGTTCAACAGGAAGATAAGTCTGAATATGTAATCTGGTATTATTCGATTATAGATGAGAACTCATCGGTGAGCAATAGAGGAGGACCTGTTTATCTAATTAAAGTAGAGGATAATATCGTCACTACAATTGATAAGCGTATGCCTCTTACTCATGGAGATAAGTTCAGTAGTCCACTGTATTATTACCCTATAGTTGCTATATCTGGTCTAGGCCCCACCGCCGATCACTAAAAATAAAGAACCAGCTAGCTTACGGATTCTAACTGTCACATGTAATAAATCGACAGAAAAAATATAAACTATCTAGCTCTCCTTCATTGATTCAGTCCCTCATCAGCAAGCATTTCCAAAGATCTCCTTATTTCACTGACTCAACAGCTAATACCATTTGAACTGTTATAATTGATTGATAGCACAACAAGATAGCAAGTGTAGCAAGGCAAGAGGAACGCGCATAGTGGACTATACAACTGACGAATAACGAAGCTAATCTTGATAGATTGTTTTGCACTTCAAAAAATCAGCTCTGCTACTGTTTCCAGATATATTGAAACTACTATCAACCCAGAATAACTGTGAAAATGATATTATGCTAAGCAGTCAAACAAATCAGACAGATCGCGAAGTAGTTTTTATTTCTATCAAGGAATCTCACAAGAATCATTCGGCCATATCGGCTAAGAATTAAAGCAAATATCTCACCAAGATCTCGACCATCTTAAAACCATGAACCACGCCAGTTCCTAAAAAAATTAAACTAAAAAACACTACCACTTAGGAATAACTCTAAAGCCAAAACACTACACTTGATTAGCTATTTTAAGAACATCCCCAGCCACATAACCAGCATTCTTGCTACCCAAAACATGCTCAAGCGATGCCGCTAATATCAAAACTCCACGCGTTGACTTCACAGAAACAAACTCCAAATACTCTACAGCAGACAGCTTCAAACAAATATTCCCAAACTCCCCATCCCCAACACCCATCAACTTAGTATCCATCATCGAATCAACCGTAAATGCCACCAACCTATCATTCGCCATAGAAGAATAAAGCACATCACCATCACGATCAATCACACATATCCCTCCAGTCCTCACAGTCTTTGCCAACTGCCTATCAATCTGCTCAAAAGTTCCCAATTCCTTCCCTGCATGAACACCAGGAGACACAACCTCACTCCCCCCGCCCAAATCACAAGGCACAGTATTGATGCAATCATCACACAAAGTAACAAGCGAATCATCACCTACCACTTCCTCAACAACTACAGAAGCAATACGCTCCTCAACCTTAACAACCTCAGAATCATCAGCTAACTTCCCTCCACCTAACAAACCAGCTGAAGCAGCCATAGCACTCGCACTCGCAAGTGATACAGAATGACTAACCTTGATCTCTTCCGCCACATCCTCATCTTCTAGATCAGTAGCAGACGCATCACCCTGCCTCTCAGGAATAGCAAAACCACCTTCACCACCACTCTGCCATGCCCTGACTACCTCTGGGCTCGCAGTCAAATCATCAGCCAACTGACGAACCTCCTCTTCATTTATCCATGAGTTTATAGAATCCATTTTATTACCTATCTAATTTACCAGTGAACTAACTACCCAAAAGCTTCTTCTCTATCTCCTTCCTCAGAGCATCAAACTCCTCAAGAACCGCTGTCCCACTCTTTAAAACCCCCACAGGTAAACCTCGCGCACTAGCCTTCACAAAAATATCCTCCCTAGGAATCTCCGCATCCATCACTAATTTCTTAGGAAGCACCGAGCGTAAACCCTCTCCAGCCTCCACACTCTCACGTAAATTCCTCTGCACCATCGTTAACAATACACCCAAAATATGCAACCTCGGATTAAGCAACCTCACCTTCTTCAAAGCCTCTAACATCTTCGGCATACTTCGTATCCCCAAAGGCTCAGACTGCTGAGGAACCAAAACCGCATCAACCTCAACTAACACATCCCTCGTAATTCCAAATAATCCAGCCGCCGTATCAACAATACATACATCATATCCAGCCTTCTCAACATCAACTAAAAAAGACTGAACACCACTAGAACTATCACTATCATAACCAAACCCCATATCATAATCACTCCCCTGACCCGCAGGAACCAAACACAATGTCTCTATCCTAGTGGGCACCACCACACTCTCCAAAGTAGTCTTAGGATCATTCAAATAATCAAAAAAACCTTTCAACTTCCTCGTCTTCCTCGTCAAAGACAACCCCACAGAACCCTGTGGATCTGCATCTATAACCAACACCTTCCGCCCAGAACGAGCAAAGGCATAAGCCAAATTTATCGAAACCGTGGTCTTCCCCACTCCACCTTTCTGACTAGAAATTCCTATCGTGATCACTCCTCAGACACTATACATCACATACCATCTGAAAAGCTAAATTTACAAGGAATCTTCAACAACAACAAAGCCAACAACCACAGCAAAAAAATCCACCTCAACCAAAATCCAAAATGCTAAATGCTAAACTCTTTACACCCACCACCCTATCTCTATCATCATAAATACCATGTCACTAAGAGAGCTACCATCAGTCGAAAAACTCGCCAACTCACTCAGCAAAGTCACACCACTCCCCAAACCACTCATCATCGGCTTCATCCGCAGAGAACTAGACAACTGGCGTCAGCAAATCATCAAAGGAGATGATCCAAAACGCGCAGATATTGAAACCTCCATCACAGAAAAAATCAACCACTTCTCAGCATCCAGACTACAACCAGTCATCAACGGCACAGGAGTCCTCATCCACACAAACCTTGGCAGATCACCACTCGGACAAACCGCAGCATCCGCTCTACAAAAGATCGCCACAGGATACTCAAACCTAGAATTTAACCTACCAGAAGGCACCAGAGGAAAACGCGCAGAATACCTTGAAACCGCTCTCGCATGCCTTCTAGACGCCCCATCAGCCACCGTCGTTAACAACTGCGCAGCCGCACTCGTCATCATCCTCCGCCACCTCGCCAATGGCAAAAAAAACGAAGTCATCGTCTCTCGCGGAGAACTAGTCGAAATAGGCGGCGGATTCAGAATCCCTGAAATCCTAGAAACATCAGGAGCAAAACTCGTTGAAGTCGGCGCCACTAACAAAACACACATCTCAGACTACGAAAAAGCCATCACCCCAAACACAGCACTCATACTCAAAGTCCACAGATCTAACTTCTTCATCGGAGGATTCACCGCAGAACCACATATCTCAGAGCTATCACAACTCGCTCACAAAAACGGATTCCCACTCGTAGAAGACATCGGATCAGGTGCCATCATGAACACAGACGAACTCGCACCCATCGACCACGAGCCCACACCACAAGCTGCCCTCAGAAACGGCATCGACCTCGTCTGCTTCTCAGGTGACAAGCTCCTCGGAGGTCCACAGTCAGGAATCATCGCCGGAAATACTGACCTCATAGCAGGCATCAAAAAAGAACCATTCTACCGTGCCATACGCTGCGATAAACTCATCCTAACAGTCCTCCAAGAAAGTATCGACGAATACCTTCGCACCCAAGCAGATCCAAGCCAAACAGACATCCCCACACTCAAAAACCTCGCAGAACCCACAGAAAACCTAAAACTCCGCGCACAAAACATCATCAAAAAAATATCCAAAACCTCAAAAGCTGACATCTCCATCATCTCATCCACCGCCACCACCGGAGGAGGCACCATGCCCACATCACAAATCCCATCCATCGCCATCGCCATCAAACCAACAGGCATCTCTCTTAACAAACTCTCTCGCACACTCCGAACCTCCACACCAGCCATCGTAGGATACACAGAACAAGACAAACTCTGCCTCGACCTTCGCACCATCTTCCCATGGCAAGACAAAGACATCACCAATAAACTCACAGAAACACTCAACTAAAACATCAAAAAAAACACACTCCAAAAACTCACCAAAACCCATAAAAACACTAAATCGCAAAACACCATGACACACACACACATCATCGTAGCACTCTACCTATCCGTCATCGCACCACTCACCGCTCAAACAAAAACCCCACCCACTCTAAACAAAAAAGAAGCAACCAAACCCAAAGAAAAAAAAACCGCTAACAACATCACCCTAGAAACCCTAGAACACGTCAAAAGCATCTTCGCAGCTGCAGCCATATCCACAACCAAAGAAACCGCCACCCAAGCAGCCAAAGACATCAGCACCACTACAGAAAAAATAGTCGCTCTCCAAGCCACACTCCAAGCATCCCCAATGCCAACCACTCAAGAAAAAAAAGCATTCGCCCAAAAAATGCTCCAATTCCAACCCCAAGTCATCCTCATCATGAAAAAAATGACAAACACATTCCAAGCAAACTCAGAAGAAATAAACGCCATCATCCAGCCCCCATTCACCGAATTCAAAGAAAAAACAAAACAAATGATGACCCTCATAAACACCTACTACCCAAAAAAAGAAATGGACGCATACATCGAAAAACTCAAAAACCAATAAACCAAAAACTATTCACACAAATTTCCACCTTCACACATTGACAAACTAACCCACTATACCCAGCCTAAAGCCATGACTTGGAATGATCAATTTCTCAACCTATTTCGCAGCTCTCTAGAAAAATTCAACAACGGTAACACCAACCTAGACAGCTACTACTCACCAGAAGACATCACCTTCCTCACCTCCATCGGATGCAAACCTCGTGAGCTCTTTGACTTCGTCGAAGACCTAGGAGGAGAAGGTGAACCCACAGAATCCACAGCCCTCCTCGTCGCTGCAGTCAGACGTGACTACCTCCTAGCTGTCCAAGACGGCATACTCAGTGACAAAGAAATCACCAGAGATGACCTACCTACATTCGGTGACACCCTAGCAGACATCCCCTACTTCCCTCGCATCGTAACCAAAGCACGCGCCAAACTCAAAGGTGAACTAGACCCAGACATCATGTTCGGATGCGGAGGCGACAGAAAATTCCTCAGAGACCACGGAAACATACCAATGGCAGACTTCCTTCGTAACGTCTGGGCAGCAGGCACAGATGACCTGAAAATTATCAACTACGTCAAAAACTACTCAGCATAAATAACATAAATCATATGAAAGACTATAAAGGCGAACAAATACTCGTCGTCAAACGCTCACTATTCGACGAACTAGGATCATTCCAAGGCATAAACACCAACACAGACAAATACTACTCAAGCCTACTAGACCCATCCAACAACTACTTCATAGACAGAGCAAAAGCAGAAGAAGACCCCACCCACAAACAACTCATCCCATACGCCCTATTCCACCACAACGGAAAATTCCTTAACTACCAACGCGGAAAATCCGGCGGAGAAGCTCGCCTACATGCCAAACGCTCACTCGGTATCGGCGGCCACATCAACCCACTAGACACTCGTGATGACAGCCTCGGACTCGAGACATACATCGCAGGAATCGAACGTGAAATCAAAGAAGAACTCAACATCAACGGCAAATACAAACAAAGAATCGTAGCCATCCTCAATGACGACTCAAACGACGTAGGACAAGTACACCTCGGAGTCGTCCACCTATTCGATCTAGAATCAGATGACGTCACAGCAAATGAAGACGCCATCGCAGACCTAAAATTCAGCACCATACCAGAACTCCAAGGAGAAATGCGTGACTCACTAGAATCATGGTCACAGTTCTGCGCAGACATACTAGACCAGCTCTAAACACAACTACCAAAAACACAACCACCCTCCCATAACAACCCCTCCCCCACGTGCCACCAATTGACAGCCCATAAATAATCATGTATAATATGATAAAATGGCCCACATCTTCACAGCACTCTTTCTCCTTGCACACTGCCTCAGTATCAGCACTCTCAGCGCACATGAAGCACTCTCTAAACCAGCCATCATCGGCGCCAGCCTATCAGACGGCTATCACCACCTAGAAAAATTCGGTGGCCCCAAATCTGACGCCCTCGCACTAGACATCTCCCTTCAGAGAATCCTTCCACCCACCTCCGGAAAAATCTCAAACTTCGGAAACCGCTTCTGCTTCATCTTCCCCCTAGGAATCGCACACAACCAAATCCAAGACGCCACCAAAATAAAACCCAGCATCATCATCGCGGTTGACCAACTATTCTGGCACCTATACGGCAGCTTCGCCTCCACAGAACAACGCCTCATCACATTCAAAAACGCACTAAAAAAACTAGAACCCATCACCTGCCCACTCATCATCGGCAACATCCCAGACGCATCTCACTCCGTCCACAAAATGCTAGCTCCCAGCCAGATACCAGACCTCAAAACCATCACCACAGCGAATAAACTACTCACAAAATGGGTCAAAAAAAGAAAACAAACCACCATCATAGACATCGCCACATTCATGAAGCAATGCATCCAAAATAGAGAAATAAAACTCAAACACATCACCTTCCCAGCCGGCACCACCAAGCAACTCCTCCAGAAAGACATGCTCCACCCCACCAAATCAGGAGTCACAGCCATCAGCCACGCCATCATAGAATCCATTCAAAAAATAACCACCCTTACAGACAAACAACTCAACCTAAACAAACCCAACAGCAATAAAAAATAACCACCTCACACCTCAGCATCCAGCCACCGCCCCCTATAATGCACCCAGCTAAATACCAACGCCTGCACCACTATATCTAAAATAAACACCATCCAGATCATCTGTAAATTCGCACCCCAGAAATGCACCATCAGCGTCAATAAACCCACCCTAAAAAACAACATAGCACTAAAAGAATAAAACATCACCGTCCCCGTAGCCCCCACACCGCGCATAGACATCTTCATCACCATAGCCGTCGCAAAAAATGGCTGAGCAAAAGCCACCATCATGATCAAACTCACCGCACTCCCAGCCTGCTCACCACCCCCCGGACTCATCACCCCCACCAAAAAATCAGCAGTCAAAAAAATCCCCACTCCCATCAAACTCATCAAAACCAAAGCCAACCTCCAACAAACCCTCACCGCCCTCTGAGCCATCTCCCTCGAACCAGCACCCAGATACTGCCCTGCCAAAGTCGCAGCCGCTGTCCCTATCGCAAACCCTGGCATAAAACTTATAGACTCTATCTGAACCGCCAAGCCATGAGAACCTATCAACCCAGAATCCCTATCACCCACACGCCCTATCATAAATAACCCATAAGCATGAATCGACCACATCCCCATTATCTCTACCAACTGAGGAACCCCCACCCTGATAATACGCATGCCAGTCTCACCATCCCACCGCAACCACTCACGCCTTAAAACCAACAAACTACGCGGCCTCTCTCGCGGATAAACCTTCCACAAAATCATCCCCAGCCCCCCCACCCACCCCACCACAGTCCCTAGCGCTATACCCTCCACACCCATACCAAAATAAACCGCAAAAACATAACTCGCCACCGCATTAAAAACATTCACAGCCACCATCGCATTAAACGGAGTCCACGTATCACCAGCTCCACGTAAACACGCACTCAATACAAAAACCACCCCACTCATCGGTGCAGAAAAAACCAAAATCTCAATAAACCCCAAAAAATAACCACCAGCCGCCGCACTCAAACCAAAAAAACCAACCAACATCGGCGCCAATACCCACAACAACAACCCCGCCATACAACCAGTCACCAAACCCAATATAATAGACTGACCCACCGCTCGCTCAGCCAGCCCATGATCACCAGCACCATAAGCTCGCGCCACCAACGCCTGCGCACCAGTCGCTATCGCCCCCTGCATAATCATCATCAACCAGCCCATATACATCATCAGACCCATCATATCCATCACAGCCCCTAGCTCCCCAGCCTCAGAAACATGACCAGCTATCACACGGTCTGCAAAACCCACCATCACACTCATCAGATTCTGTAACAACGGCCACATCGCCAATGAAATAATCTGCTGCCTCAAAGTCAAACCACCAAGCCTCCCACCCAGATCAACAGCCTCCGCCTTGATTGCCTCTGGATTCACCACATTCACTGCCCTTCCTACTCCTTGCACACTAACAAAATGTCAGCGCCACATGAATTAGCAAGCCCTAAGAAACACACAAAATCACATCCCCATCACTACCCACCTTACACAAACCTACTCACCACCACCAGTATCAATCATCACCATCTCAGCAAACTTTCGCAACGACTTATCACAACGCCATATCTCATCCAGCCCACGTAACAAAAAATCAACACCATCAGAACCAAGAACCTCATCACGTTCCAACAACTCAGACGCATCCACATCCCCCCAGTCATTATCCGCACTATTCAAAACAGTAAATGCATGATCCTCAAAATCAAACATCACACTCGCATACTTACCCAAACCCTCCATATAAACCAACAGCGCCACACCATGATCACCCTTACCATCCGTCCACCGTGCCACATACTCCATCTCAGGCATATCATCCTCATCCTCCAGATAAACAAACCCAGACGAATAAACCGTCATAAACCCACAGCACTCACACGCTATATCCGTCACATCCTCTAACTGCTCATCTACAGGCATAATCCTAATCACCAAGCTGAGTATCCGCCAGCAACTTATAAGTTCCAGTCCTAGCCATCAACTCATCATGACTACCACTCTCCACAATCTTACCATACTGAAGAACCAGTATCCTATCCGCATTCCTAACCGTACTCAACCTATGAGCTATAATCATAGACGTCCTACCCTCCATCAACCTATCCAAAGCAGACTGAACCAACCTCTCACTCTCAGAATCCAACGCACTCGTCGCCTCATCCAATAACAAAATCTTAGGATCAGCCAAAATAGCCCGCGCTATCGCCACCCTCTGACGCTGACCACCACTCAGCTTAATCCCTCGCGGCCCCACCAAAGTCTCATAACCATCCTCAAAATCAGAAATAAAATCATGCGCATTCGCCTGCCTCGCTGCCTCCATCACCTCATCCCTACTTGCACCAGGCCGCCCATAAGAAATATTCTCCTCTATACTCCCACCAAACAACAAAACCTCCTGCGGAACCACAGCTATAGAACTCCTCAAACTCTTCAACCCAATCTCAGAAATCGGCTTCCCATCAAACAACAACTCACCCTCATGACCCTGATAAAAACCCAAAAGCAACGCAAACACTGTCGACTTACCACCTCCACTCGGACCCACCAAAGCAACACGCTCACCAGTCTTAACCTCAAAATCAACCCCATCCAAAACCTTCCCATCTGGCCGTGACGGATATGAAAACCCCACCCCCTCAGCACGGATACTCCCCACCAAAGAAACCTCAGAATCACCCTCATAATGAGCCTCCATCTCCTCATCTATCAAATCTCGAATCCTCTCAGTCGCACCAGAAGTAACCTGCAGCTGACTCATAATCTCAGGCACACTACCCAAAGACGCCGCCACAAAAACACTAAACAAAATAAAACGCACATAATTCTCTATATCTATCTCACCATTCGCCAACATCTGCGCACCATACCACACTATAAAAGCTACCGTACTAAACAAAACCAATATTATAAAACTAATAAAAGCCGCACGCGCCTTCGCTCCATCCACAGTCACTCCCAAAAAACGAGCCAAAGCAGAATCATAACGTCCCTCCTCATAAGCCTCATTACAAAAAGCCTTCGTATCATAAATCCCCATTATCGTCTCCTCCACCACTATATTCGTATCAGCCAAAGCATCCTGAGTAGCCTTAGAATATCGCTTTATCTTCTTACCAAACACGGCAATCGCCAAAACAACCACAGGAACACTCCCAAGCATAATCAAAGACAACTTCCAAGAACACAAAAAAATCACCACCAAACCACCTAACAAAGTCACTATCATACGCCCAAACTTCGGCACAGTCGTTATCAACGTCTCACGCATAATCGCCAAATCACCCGCTATCCTAGAACTCAACTCCCCAGAACGCTTCTCAGTCAAATAATTCATCGGTAACCTAACCATCCGCTTAAACAAAGAACTCCGTATCTCATTCAATGCTCCCTCACCTGAATTAATAAAACCACGCACTCGCCAATACGTAATAAAAGACTGCAACAACAACGCCCCAACCAACCACAACACAATCCCATTCACATTAGATATTATATCAGCCTTACTCGCCGCAGCATCCACCCCACCACCAGCAACCATAGATCGCCCTATCAACTTAGACAAAAAATAAGGAAACGCCAAAGACAACGCCGCAGTCGTATACAAAGCCAACAACGAAGGAATAAAAATACGCTTATACCGGTCCATATAACCATAAAGACCCATCGCATCCTTCAAGCTCTTCCCCGCCTTACCCTTCTGTTTTTTACGCTCCTCAACTGACATATCTATGAGCTAATGGATTTCACACACATTGTAAAGCCAAGTTCAGCTAAATTACTCCTTGCATCCACCCCCCCAAGACGCTAACCCATTCCGCATGGCAAAAGAAACAACACTCATTCTACTAAAACCTGACTGCGTCGCTAAAAACCTCTCAGGTAACGTTATAAGCAGATTCCAAGAAAAAGGACTCACCATCCGAGGTATCAAAATGATGACCCTCACAAACGAGCTCCTCACTGAACACTACGCACACGTTGCAGACAAACCCTTCTTCCCAGAAATCGTAGAATTCATGCAGAGAACACCAGTCATCGCACTCGCTCTCGAAGGCGAAAACGCCATCACCGTAGTCCGTGACCTACTCGGCCCTACTAACTCACAAGAAGCACCAGCTGGAACCATCCGCGGTGACCTCGGCGAAAACATGATGATCAACGTCTGCCACGCCTCAGACGGCCCAGAAGCAGCAGCCACAGAACTCAAAAGATTCTTCGCTACAGAAGAAATCTTCACACTCTAAACAATAACCAAACAAAAAAATCACCCAAAGCGCGTTTCCACAAAAAGGAACGCGCTTTTTCATGCCCTAAATGAGATGCGTTAATTTCTTATACCATTTAAACTATTAGAATGGATTGATAGCAAAACAAAATAGCAATATAGCAATATAGCAAGGCAAGAGGCAAGAGGAAAGAGGAAAGAGGAAAGAGGAAAGAGGAAAGCGAATAGTGGACTATGCAACTGACGAATAACGCAGCTAATCTTGATATATTGTTGTGCACTTCAAAAAATCAGCTCTGCTGCTGTTTCCAAATGTATTGAAACTACTATCAGCCCAGAATAACGGTGAAAATGGTATTAGGGGTATTTACCGGCAATAATGAAACACACCAACCAACAACAAAAACGCTGTAACCATTACAGTTACAGCGTTTTAGATTGGTTACGGGAGTAGGATTTGAACCTACGACCTTCAGGTTATGAGCCTATAGACCACCATTATAAACAAAGGGTAAACTTTTTTTACTGTTACGTTTACTGTCATTTATACTTGTTTTATGCAGGAAAATGCAGGCAATATATCACCATGAGCAAACAAAATCAGAGAGTGAGATTCGTTGATAAAACTAAAGCTGGAGAATCGCCAATTATCTCATTAGTCACCCAAGAGAAGAAAGGCAAAGAATATCATGCTTGGCAGGTTGCTTATAAACTTGGTGGTAAACGCCATCGTAAACAATTTAAAACTCAAAGTGAGGCAGAATCATACCAACATCAAAAAGCATTAGAGCTAAAAGGCCTAGCAAGCGATAAAAAGGCTAAAATGACAACACTCACCAGCGAACAAATCATATCAGCCGAGAATGCTATAAAAAGCCTAGGGGATTCCTACACACTGGAACAAGCTGTTCAATTTTTTCTATCCAACCACAAAGCACCAGATCACAAAATCACACTCAAGGACGCATCCAACCTATACCTAGAAGATTGTGAGCGTGAAGGCACAAGAGAGAGAACCATTAAACAGAAGCAAAGCGTTCTTCTAATGCTTACCAACGAGCTAGAGAACCCATACACACACGAAGTTACTCAAAACAAAATAACTAAATTCCTGAGAGGACTGAGAGCCAAGAATGGAATAACTACCGCCACCAGAAAGACATGGAACAACTACCGCAACGAGATCAACCATTTCTTTAAGTGGGCGATCAAAAACGACCCTTCCACAAACCGCCCTTTCACTTTCAAGAATCCAGTAGAGGGCATTACCATTTATACATCCAAGCAAGTAGCAGAGCAGCGCCAAGCAATAGCCATAACGCCACCTGAGAAGCTAGTAAAGAGGCTTTCAGCACTCAGGGCATGGAAAGACGGCGCACTAGTCAAATACTACGCTCTAGCCTATTTTGCGGGCATCCGTCCAGACGGCGAACTTTCAAAACTAGCAAAGCGTGAGAAAGAGCTTATCAACCTAGAAACACTCACCATACACATCCCCGCCAACGTATCGAAGACTAAAGAAGCGAGACAAGTTAAGATCAGTGAAAACCTAGCCATGTGGCTAAGAGCATATCCAGATCACCCAATTCTACCTACTAACCACTCAAGGCTAATCAAGCGCACTAGACAAGCGTGGAGGCTTGGACATGACGAGACACGCCACAGCTTCATTTCTTATCATGTCTCACTTTATCGATCCATAGGAGACGCATCACTACAGGCTGGAAACTCAGAGTCTATCGTAAAAAAACACTACCTCAACTTGAGGCCAGCAGAAGAGGGGGAGCAATTCTTCTCCATCGTGCCTAATACAAAATCAGGAAAAGCCGTATTCTCTGAGTTAACCGATAACCAAGATTCAAAATTCAGAATCATTTAATTTATTGCAATAAATAATGATACACAAAACCGAAAAACCATTACCAATAAACAATCTAACATAAACAATCTAACATAAACCTAACAATTGTTAAGAGTTTCCGACATCTCATCAGTTTTCAAAACGCAACATATTGTATCCACACAAACAAACTGTACATCATATTGGATTTTGATTCGATTTATTTTAAAGAATTTATTTTTACATAGACGAAAATAAATTAATTGTTAGATTGCATGCAAGTTCGTGCGTAACAAAGCAACGACATAACAAACAACATAAATAATATGAGTAATTCAAATTACAATACAACCAGCAGTGAACCGCAACTATTAGGGATCAAACCATGTCTTGAAATAGTTTTTCCAGATGAAAACACAAGACCCAGCCTGAGAACATTTAACGACTGGAAAGCCAAAAGATATTTCCCAAGTGTTAAAATTGGAAAGAGAGTATTTGCTGACCCGCAACAAGTCCGCAAGGCATTGGATAAGAGATTCACTATAGAAGAAATAAACTAATCCCCGCCCTTGCTCTTGGAGCTTCAAAGAACGGAGAATAGTGCTTGGTAGGCTCTATTTTTTTATTCTAACAAACTCCAAGTAGCAAGGCATAAATTTATATAATGTCTAAAACACTTAACCGCATTGAGCGGAAGAAAAACAACACCCTGAAACCTCAGAAAACAGGAAAGGAGACTACACCATGCTAGACCATGAACAATTTCAACCAGTGGAAATACTTGTTGCTGAAATGGAAGCGAAGGGGGGAATAAATGAGTGAGAATCAATCTAAGAAAACCCCCTTCAGTGCCACTAATAGAAAAAAAGCCCCTTCAGTGGAAGGTGAAAAAACCCCCTCAGTGACAAATAAAAAATCCCCTTCATATTATATACAAGGTAGCCTCTTAGGAATAGTAGGAGATAAAGAGATGAAAGATATACTTTGCTCCAAGAACCAAAAAGAATGGTCAACAAAGAAGCGAATTTCTGGACTACTTTTAATACTCGACTACTTCGCTCGCAAAAATAAAACGACCTCAATGTCCTCTGAGTTATCAAGGCAATACGTATCGACTTTTAAAGGAGCTAAGAACCCTCAAACTATTCGCCAACCTCTCGCGCTTTTAGTTCATTTAGGATTGATTGAGATAGTTCAAAAAGCAGTAATCGCCCCACATCGAAAAGCATCGGCAAAGTATTGCCTCAATCCTTCATACGGCAAGCCTCGATCAATTAAGGCTGAAATATCATTACAGCAAGAAGAGAAGCTAAAAGCAGCCCCTGAACGCCAAGAGAAGAGACTCAATAAAAAGCACCGCACACGGAAAGTAATACTCGAAGACTTAGCGAGATTAAGTCTATCTCCCGAGGGGAAAAATACAGCCTTAAAAATGATCACCAGCAATGAGAAGTCACACGGTATTCAGCAATTTCTAAAGGCACTAGAAGACACTGGCTCGCGCACAATATCCATCAATCCAAGCGGAACGATTTACCACTACGCTATGAAATGCCCTCGTGAGCTTAAACCTCACTTGCTACTTACTGAAAAGCCCGTTGCTAACATAGACATGAAAGCCGCACACCTCGTTTGCTTGGTATGCGTGGGGCGTGACCGTGTTACGTGGATGCGAAAACAAGGTATAGATACAGCTAACTTAGAAGTAGAAATTGACCGCTACAAAACAACACTCGAAAGCGTGGACATATACGAAGAATTAGGCGGCAAGCTAAACAGAAAGGAATTTAAGCGCACCCTGCTAACATCACTCAACATGGCGACCACGAAGGCTAATAAGCTCCCACCTTATCAAAAGTTGAAAACCAAATTTCCTCGAATAGTTAGAATCATCGAAGATATTAAGAAAAACGATCACAAAGCACTATCGAAACAACTCCAATTTTTCACCGCTCAAATTATAGAATCCGCATTATTTGAAGTGCAATCTCTATCTATTCCATGCCTTCCAGATACGGACGCGCTCATCGCCCCTAGTGAGTTTGAAAGCCAAGTTAGGGGAATACTCAGTGATTGCATTAAGAAAGCCACTGGATCCGCCACAACCTAGACACTAATAATTGTTATCTAAATTGCTCAGTTACCCTCAGAGGATAGCTCACAAACGGATTACTATTTCCTTGAATGTATTTCACTGTTTTATTCCTTAAACGCTACAAATAAGACAGCCCAGACTACCCAGAATTCACGCCTGTAGGTGATTTGAAGCTGGTTGGCTATTACGTTAAGATATTACTGACCTTTGCTAATTCGCTCCATCTCCTCTAAGGACTCAGTTGATCTTTTGAGGTAAATAAGAATATTCGCAGTAGCAAAATAAAAAACACTACTCATCATTATTCCAAGACCTGACAAAAGCCCTATAACGTCACCCCGTGATACTAAAAAATTGAAAACCAAAAGAACTCCTAATGCTATAGATATGCAACCCATTATACTTAAAAACATTGCCGTAAGATCTTTGTTTAATTTCTTTTTTCTACTCATAGCGCGAACTTATTTATAATAAAAATAATAATCAATCAAATAATATGGAGGACAATATCAAATGCTTTGAGTCAACTTTGCAGTGTTGTTTGGCCACCTTTACCGCTCATTCCCTAAGCCTTTTAACATCATGGCTATAGAGTTCCAAAAGGACGCCATTCAAGGAGAGTATCCAACATTCCTATTTCACCTTTACTAATATAAGGCGAATTACTGAGCTTTAAATCTATAGTATCTGGATCACTGCCCTCATCGCATACAGCCATTTAGAACTTCGCCCTAGCAATATCACCTCCACTTTAATGAGGATTTGCACAACTTGA
>CALGZA010000007.1 GCA_937934595.1 uncultured Verrucomicrobiales bacterium
ATTTGATTCATGGTGGTTGGCGATATGATGATGTGGAGAAAACGATTTTTTACTTTTTTGTTATTTGCTTTTGGAGTGTGTTTGATGCTGGTTATTCCTTTAGAGGCTAGGGTGTGGACAAGTGCGGATGGGACGAAGAGGTTTAGTGGGAGGCTGAAGTCTTATGATGCGGTTAGTGGGAAGCTGACTGTGGTGATGCAGAATGGAAAGAGGCGGACGTTTTCTAGAGATGTTTTGTCTGTTGCTGATATTGCTTGGCTTAAGGAGCATGGTGGGAAGGTGAAGGGTGAGGGTGTGAGGAAGCCTAAAAAGGTAGAGATTAAGGATATAAAGTCTTATTGTTTGGATTTTAATTGGGGTAGGGGTAGGAGGTTTGCTAGACCTGGGGCGTGGCAGAGTGCGAAGCCTGAGGAGCATGTGGCTTGGTATAAGGCGATGGGGGTGAATGTGATACAGACTTTTGCGGTTGCTAGTAATGGGTATGCTTGGTATAAGGATGGGTTTGTTCCTGAGCAGCCTGGTTTGAAGCGTGATTTTTTATCTGAGATGGTTAAGTTAGGTCATAAGGAGGGGATGC
Source organism: uncultured Verrucomicrobiales bacterium (assembly GCA_937934595.1). GTDB lineage: Bacteria > Verrucomicrobiota > Verrucomicrobiia > Verrucomicrobiales > Akkermansiaceae > Rubritalea. The sequence continues at coordinate 578 of CALGZA010000007.1, forward strand.
TGGTGATGGGGTATTTCTGTGTGAGTGCGAATCCGAAGTGGGCGAAGGATCATCCTGATTTGAGTTATGGTGCGCCTGCTACGTATCATATTCCTTATACGGATGAGTATTTGGCGTATCTTTCTGCTTCTGTTAGTGATGCGGTGAAGAAGACTGGTATGGATGGGTTTATGATAGACTGGGTATGGCAGCCTAAGCGCTTGTCAACGAAGGGGAAGTGGCTGGAGTGTGAGAAGAAGCTTTATAAGCAGCTGATGAAGAAGTCGTTTCCTGGTGAGGGTAAGTTGTCTAAGGGTGATGATTTAGAGTATAGCCGGAGGGCGATAGATCGTTGTTGGAAGGCGATACGTAAGGCGGCGAAGGATGCTAATCCGGAGTGTATAGTGTGGCTGACTACGAATGATATGCATCATCCTCATGTGGTTGATTCTGATATGTATAGGGAGGCGGACTGGGTGATGAATGAGTCTGGTGATATGAAGCGTATAAAGAGGGTGAAGTCTATGGTGGGTAAGCATACGCGCTTGATTACGTGTTTGGCGCATTGGAATAAGCAGGATGCGACTGTGGTTGTTCCTGAGGCGCTTAAGGCTGGTGTGGGTCTGTATGGCTTTGCTCGTCCGCGCGATGATGTGAGTGGTTTGATTCCTCTGGGTGGGATATTACCGCGTGCTGTTAGAACGCTGAAGGGTGATGACCGGAATATTTCTGTGTTAGCGCGAGCTTATCAGGGGGTGGGTCTGGATGCTGAGTGGAGTGAGAAGGAGGGTAAGTTTAAGAAGTAGGGGGTGGTTATTTTTTGGTGATGGGGGTGGGGTGTTCTGTGATTTGGATATTTTTGTATTCTATTTTTGCGATTCCTCCGCTGTGGAGCTGTAGTGCGATGACTCCTTTTTTGGGTATTGTTTTATTTTTTTCTGTGTAGTTTGCTACGAGGTGGTTGTTGATGAAGAGTTGGTGGTTGTCGCCTTTGCAAGTGATTTTGTATGTGTGCCAGTCATTGTGTTTGAAGTTTTTGAATAGTTCTTTGGTGTTGGCTTTTAGGAGGAGTCCTCTTCTGTGTTCGTCGTAGATGTCTCCCCAGTATCCTTTGCCGATGTCTGCTTGGTATCCGATGATTTTTTTGTTGATGATGGATCTGTATTGAATTCCGCTGTTGATGAGTCCAGTGGCGTGGTCACCGCTGAGGCGGAATTCGCATGTGAATGTGAAGTTTTGGTATTCTTTTGTGGTGGCGAGGAAGGTGTTGGTGGGCATTTTTTTGTCACCGTTTGAGCAGGTGATGATGCCGTTGTTGACTGACCAGTATTTTGCGAATTTTGGGTTTATGGTTTTCCAGCCGTTGAGGGTTTTGGAGTCGAATAGTGAGGTGGGTGTGGTGTTTTGTTGGGTGGTTGTTGTTGGTTTTGCTTGGCAGGTTATGATGGTGAGTGCTGAGGCGATGGCTAGTGTTGGTAGGTTTAATTTGGTCATGATTTATTTGAGTGTTTTTATGTATTCTAGGAGGTCTGTCATTTGTTGTTCTGTTAGGTTACTGAATATGTCTGGCATGAATGATCTGTTTCCTACGAAGCTAGATTTTGAGATTTCATGGTTTGGTGTGAAGGTGGTGGTGCCTCCCATGATGGCTGTGGTGATTCCTTTTGGGTTTTGTTTGACGAGGAATCCTTCTACGGTGGATCCGTCTTTTTTGATGATTCTGAATAGTCCGTATCCTCCTTCTACAGCTTGGTCTGGGTCTATTATGGCGGTTAGGAGGTGAGTGGTGTCACGATGTGCTGAGCCGTCTAGTGCGGGGGCGATTTCTTGTCCTTTGGTGCCGACTTTATGGCACATGAGGCAGGACTGGAATATTTGTTTACCTGCTTTTGGGTTTCCGGTTAGTGATTTGGTGGCTGTTAGGTATTTGAGGATTTTGTCTTTTTTTAGTTTTTGCTGTTCTGTTTTTATTTTTTGGACTGTTTTGCTTAGTTGTCTGGCGATAGGTTTTCTGGGTGCTGAGCTTCTGATTCTTTCTGCGGCGGAGATGGAGAATGCTTTGGCTGTGATTATTTTTTGTTTGTATAGTTGGAGTAGTAGTAGTTTGGCGGGTCTGTTGTTTGTGAAGTTGTTGGTGATTTCTTGGTGTTGGTCTGGTGGGGTTTGGGCGTATATTTTTTGTAGTATGGGGGCTGCTTTTTTTGGGTTTGTGATGGTGTAGGCTGCGAGTGCTTTGAGGCGGGTTTTTCTGGTGTGGTTGGTGTTGTTGGTGATTTCTAGGAGGTTTGTGGTGTATGGTGCTGGGTGTTTGGAGTAGACGGCGAGGAGGAGCTGGAGGGTGGCGTTGTTTATGGGTTTGATTTTGGAGATTTTTTGGTGGAGGCCTTTGATGTTTAGTTTGTGGATGGCTGTGAGTGAGAGTGGTAGGGTTTGGGGGTGATCTATGAGTTTGTTGATGGTGGGGGTGAGTATTTTATTGAGGTGTGGGGACTGGATTCTGGCTAGGTGCTTGATGGAGAGTTTGATGTAGTGTGTGGTGTTTTGTGGGTGCTGGAAGTTTGCTTTGACTGCGTTGTATATTTCTGGGTCATTTAGCATGGTGGCGATGGCGATGAATGTTTCTTCATCTAGCTGGTTGTTAGCTAGTTTTTTCCAGAGGCTGAGGAATGCGGATTTTTTATTGTTATTTGTTAGTGCTTGGATTGCCCAGAGTTTGTTTTCTAGTGGTGATTTTTTTGATGCTGAGGAGAGGATGTATTTGGTGAGTTGTTGTGGGTATTGTTCGAGTGCTTTGCGGGCTAGGAAGCGTTCGAATTTTCTTTCATAGCTGCCACCGAGTTGGTTTCCTTTGATGTCTGGTTTACATGCTGTGATGATGGTGGCGATGGTGTCTTGGTCTGCTTTGTTTAGGTTAGTAAGGGTGCGGAGGACTTGGCTCCTGATCATGGGGTTAGGGTGGTTTATTTTGTGAGCGATGAGGGTGTTGATGGTGGATGGTGTTAGTTTTGACTGGCTGAGTGATCTGATGGTTTCGCGGATGATGTCTGGGTGGGTGTCTTTGAGTAGTGTGGTGATGGTGGCTTGATCGTGGTGCTGTAGGCTTTCTAGTGACCAGATTGCGTGGATGCGGGTGGTGTTAGTTTGAGTGTGGTCTGTAGCTAGTTTAGTTAGTTTTGTTATGAGTTGTGTTTTTTCAGCTGGTGTGTGTGTGCGGTCAGCTATTTGGTGCCATGCGGCTCTGGTTTGCCAGAGTGTACCGGATGTGAGGTGTTTGGTAAGTTGGCTGGTAGGTGTGGTGATGAGGTTTGGTATTTTGCGAGGTGTTTGAGATTTGTGGCGGATTCTCCAGATTCTGCCGTGCGATTTGTCTCTGTCTGGGTGGGTTGTTCCTACTTCGTTGTGCGAGACGATTTTGTTGTACCAGTCTGCGATGTATAGGCAGCCGTCTGGGCCGAATTCGATATTGACTGGGCGGAACCAGTCGTCTTCTGATGTGAGGAAGTCTTCTAGGTGAGTGGCTGAGATTTTGCCATTTGGGAGGCGGGTAATTTTTACGGCGTTGATGGATGATGTGATGGGGTTGGCAAGTAGAGCGATGTTTTGCCAGTCTTTAGCTGGGAATGATCCTGTGGTGTCTTCCATGAATTCGAGTCCTGAGATGCCTGTTCCTCCGACTCTGAATTTGTGGTTTACTGGAATGAGTGGTTGGTAGGGGCGGATTTTTTCGTTGCCGATTCCTTTGAATCCTGTTTGTGGTTCTGCTGGGTTAACGGAGTATCCGAAGTCATTTGCTTCTGTGAGGTACCATTGTCCGTTAGCTAGGAGCTGGATTCCCCAGATGTTGTTGAGTCCTGAGTTGACGATTTGTATTTGGTTGCCGTCGTGTGAGAAGCGGGCGATTTTGCTGTAGTCGATGCGGGTGGATTTTCCTGAATTGACGGCTATGATGTTTCCTTTATTGAGTGCTCCTTGTGAGAAGTGAACGAATCCTCCTGGTGCTCTGACGAGGTTGTGCGCCATGGTGTGTGTGTCTGTGAATCCGAATCCTGTTAGGATGGGTTTCATGGTGTCTGATTTTCCGTTTTGGGTTGTGTCTTGGAGTAGGAAGAGTTCTGATCCGTGGCATACGTATGCGCCGTTTTTGTATGGGAGGATGGATTGAGGGATGGTGAGGCCGTCTGCCCAGATGTGGAGTGGTTTGTTAGCGGGCTTGGTGATGTCATCAAGGATGAGGATTTTGTCTTTGCCTTTGGTTTTGAGTTTGTAGAGGTTTTTTATGCGTTTGAATTCTGGGTTAGCCGCTTGTTCTGCGGGGTTGTCCATGAGTTTGAGGAGGGTGTTCCAGGGGATGTTTTTGACTGGATCTAGTGGGTACATGCTGGCGGTCTGGGTCCAGAGTCTTCCGGCGTCATCGAATGCGATGTGGATGGGGTTAATGATTCCGTGTTGTTCTGAGGCGACGAGTTCGATGGTGTAGCCTTCAGGGAGTTTGAATCCTTTGAGTTGTTGAGCTGGTGAGTAGCTTTTGGTTCTGGAGGACTGGGTTTTGTTTTTACGGGGGACTGGCTTGTTGTTGTCTTTAGGTGGGAGGGGCGCAGCGAGTAGTGCTGATATGGAGAGACTTAGAATGCCTATGATGGTGGATAGATGCATGTTCATGAGTGATGGATACGTGTGGATAGGAAAGTTTATTTCATCCTGGTATAGTTGATTTTTTTTGGGGATTTTGTGGATTATTATGATTTGTATCCGTTTGGGTGGGTGGACTGCCATTTCCAGGCTGATTCGATCATTTCCTTGAGTCCGAATTCTGCGTGCCAGTTGAGTTCTTTGTTAGCGAGTGATGTGTCTGCGGTGCATTCTGCTATGTCACCTGGTCTTCTGGGGCCGATGACTGTTTTGATTTTTTTACCTGATATGCGGCGGAAGGTTTCGATGATTTGTTTGACTGAGTATCCGGTTCCTGTTCCGACGTTGAAGATGTGAGTTTGTTTAGGAGATGTGTTTAGTTTTTCGATAGATTTTACGTGAGCGCGCGCGAGGTCAACGACGTGGATGTAGTCACGAATGCCAGTTCCGTCTGGTGTTTGGTAGTCGTCTCCGAAGATGGTGACTTGTTCACGGATGCCTGCTGCTACTTGGCTGACGAAGGGGAGGAGGTTATTTGGGTATTCTGGGTCTTCGCCGATTTTTCCGGATGGGTGGGCGCCGACTGGATTAAAGTATCTGAGGATGACGACTCCCCATTGGTGAGCGATGTTGGTGTCTATGAGGATTTGTTCCATCATGACTTTTGAGTGACCGTATGGGTTAGTGGCTTGGATTTTGGCGTTTTCTTTGATGGGAGTGGTTTCTGGGTCACCGTAGACTGTGGCGGATGAGCTGAATACGATGTTAGAGACGTTGTGGTTTTTCATGACCTCGAAGAGGTTGAGTGAACCTGTGATGTTGTTTGTGTAGTATTCGAGTGGGTGAGCGACTGATTCTCCGACGGCTTTTAGTGCTGCGAAGTGAATGACGGCGTGGATATTTTCTTCTTGATGGAATACGTTGTTGAGTGATTTTTTGTCTAGTAGGTTGACTTGGTGGAATGTAATTTTTTTGTTGGTTATTTTTTCTACACGATTGATTGCTTCTGCCACGGAGTTAGAGAAGTCATCGACTACGATGACATCGAATCCGGCGTTTAGGAGTTCGATGCATGTGTGAGAGCCGATGTATCCGGAGCCTCCTGTGACTAGTATTTTTTTCATGGGGTTGAAGCGTGATTTTACTTGGATTGTTCAAGCATTTTGGTGATGGGTGCTTCGGCACGAGCGCGGATGTTTTCTGGCATTTCTACGGCTGGGGTTAGCGTGTTTAGGCAGTCGTATAGTTTTTGTAGTGTGTTCATTTTCATGAATTTGCAGTCATTGCATGCGCAGTGGTCAGTGGGTCCTGGGATGAGGTTTTTATCTGGAGCTTCTTTTTTGAGTCTGTGAAGCATGCCGCTTTCTGTGACGACGATGATGTCTTTTACTGGTGCGTTTTTGCAGTAAGATACCATTTTTTCTGTTGAGCAGACTTCGTCTGCGAGGAGTCTGACGGCGGTGGTGCATTCTGGGTGAGCAACGACGAGAGCGTCTGGGTATTCTGCTTTGATTTTGTTTATTGAGTTTTGGGTGAATTCGACGTGGACGTAGCATGAGCCTTGCCAGAGGTCCATTTTGCGACCTGTTTGTTCCATGACCCAGGCTCCGAGGTTGGCATCTGGCACGAATAGAATGGGTCTGTCAGCTGGGGCTTTATTGACGATTTTGACGGCGTTACCAGATGTGCAGATGACATCGCATAGAGCTTTTACTCCACCTGAGCAGTTGATGTATGCGATGACGTAGTAGTTTTTTTCTTTATTTGCAGTGAGGAATGCTTCTAGGTCATTAGCTGGGCATGATTCTTCTAGTGAGCAGCCTGCGTCTTTGTCTGGGAGGATGACGGTTTTGTCTGGGTTGAGGATTTTAGCGGTTTCTGCCATGAAGTGAACGCCACAGAATGCGATGACTTGAGCTGGTGTGTCACGGGCTTTGTATGCGAGTCCGAGTGAGTCACCGACGTAGTCAGCGATGTCTTGGATTTCGCCGTCTTGGTAGTTGTGCGCGAGTATGACTGCGTTGCGTTCTTTTTTTAGGCGTATTATTTCTTTTTTTAGGTCGATGGCTGTAGCTGACATGGGTTAAGATTAGTATGAAATCTTTATTTGCCAAATGATTAATGTTTGGATGGTGTTGTTTTTTTGGAGTGTTGTGTGTGTGATTGGATATGATGGTTTAGGATCTCGATTGCTAAATGAGGAGAAAGGGGCTAGGTCTATGCGTATGCAAATGAAGGGACCTATGGAAATGCCGGATGAGATAGCTGGTGTGTTGTCGTTTGATTTTGATGGGACTTTGGTGTGTCCTGAGAGTGATCCTCAGTTAGAGCCACGTTTTTTTGATGTGATAAGGGATTTACGTGGGATGGGATGGGTGTGGGGGATTAATACTGGGCGGTCGCAGATGCAGATGCTTTCTGGTTTTTTGGAGGGTCGTTTTCCTTTTGCGCCTGATTATATGGTGGCGAGGGAGCGTGAGCTGTATACGCCTGGAGCATTTAATAGGTGGGTTCCTGTGGCGGATTGGAATAGGCGGCGTGCTAAGGAGCAGAAAAAGGTTTTTAGGCGAGGTAGGAGGTTTATTGCTTCCGTTAGGGATTTTGTAGAGACTGAGACTGGTGGGCGGTGGATCACTGAGGAGGGTGATCCTGCTGGGATAGTGGCCAGCTCTGTAGAGGAGATGGCAGTGATATTGGATTTTATAGATGCTGGGATAGGGGGTGAGTGGAATTTAGGTTATCTGAGGAATACGATTTATCTGAGGTTTAGCCATAAGGAGCATCATAAGGGGAGTTCGCTGGCTGAGATAGCGAGGCGATGTGGGGTGGGTAAGGAGAGAGTTTTTGTGATAGGTGATGGTCATAATGATCTTGATATGTTGAGTGCGGATTATGCGGGGATGATAGCATGTCCTGCGAATGCTGATACTGATGTGAAGGAGCATGTGCGTGAGCAGGGTGGATACGTGTGTGATGGGCGAGCGAGTTTGGGGGCGATTGAGGCGATGGAGTATTTTATGAGTGATATGTGTGGGTAGAAAAATTTTGCTGGTGTGAGCGATTTGTCTTCACAGTTGAGCGTATGAAATGTTCTCTTATTGGCAAGGGTATGAGCAATAACAAAAAAGTATTTAAACGAGTGGTTCTCAAGTTAAGCGGTGAGGCTTTACGCGAGGTAGGTAGTCAGGATAATATATCACCTGAGATAGTGGAGCGTATAGCTAAGGAGATAGCGGCAGCTCATGCTGAGGGCATTGAGATAGCGATAGTAGTGGGTGGAGGGAATTTCTGGCGTGGTGCGAGTGCGTCTGCACGTGGTATGGATAGGGCAACGGCTGATTATGTGGGGATGATGGCAACGGTGATGAATGCCTTGGCGGTTCAGTCTGCGATAGAGGCTGAGGATGTTCCTTGTGTGGTTCATTCTGCTATTGAGATGAAGAATGTGGCTGAGCCTTTCATACGCAGAAAGGCATCTAGGCAGCTGAGTCAGAACCAGGTAGTGATATTTGCGGCTGGTACTGGTAGTCCGTTTTTTTCAACGGACACAACAGCTGCCTTGCGTGCGAGTGAGATGTCTGCGAATGCTATTCTTAAGGCGACGATGGTGGATGGTGTATATAATGCGGATCCGAAGAAGGATCCGAATGCGGTTCGTTATGAGACGGTTGATTTTGAGACATGTATTAATGATCAGCTAGCGGTGATGGATTCGACTGCGTTTTCTTTGTGCATGGATAATCATGTTCCGATCATGGTTTTTGATCTGAATGTTCCTGGTAATATAACGAAGGCGATACTTGGAGAGAAGATAGGGACTGTGGTGAGTAATAAGAGTGAGGGGTAAACTTTTTCTAACAATATAATCTAACAATAAATTAAAATGGAATCAAAAGAAGTAATTTCAGGGATTGAGCTGGCGATGGAGTCAGCCATTGAGCATATGAACAAGGAGTTTTCGTCTGTGAGGACTGGTAAGGCATCTCCTTCATTGGTTGAGAATGTTATGGTAGATGTGAAGGCCTATGGGACGAAGATGCGTTTACGAGATTTGGCAATTATTAGTACACCTGAGCCTAGGCAGATAGTGATACAGCCGCATGATCCTAGTACAGCGGAGGATATAGACCGTGGGATACGTGAGGCGCAGTTAGGTTTTAATCCTGTGAATGAGGGTAAGTTGTTGAGGTTACCAATTCCTGAGCTGAATGAGGAGCGCCGCCAGGAGATGGTTAAGCGTGTGAGGGGTATCAGTGAGGATACGAAGGTGAGGGTGAGAGGGTGTAGGAAAGAAGGTATGGATGCTGGTAAGAAGATGAAGAATGATAATGTTCTTACTGAGGATTCACTGCGCGATTTTGAGGCTGAGGTTCAGGAGATAACGGATCGATTTGGCAAGCTTGTGGAGGAGGCAGCTGAGTCTAAGGAGAAGGAAGTGATGACGGTTTAAAAAAAAGGCGTCATTTAGGGAAATAAATCATAACAAATTATCTCATATAAATATGGAAAATGTAATTATTATAGGAACTGGCCCTGCTGGTTATACAGCGGCAATATATTCAGCGAGGGCGGATTTGAGTCCTCTTATTCTAACTGGTTCACAGCCAGGTGGGCAGCTTACGACGACGACTGATGTGGAGAACTTTCCGGGGTTTCCGGAAGGGATTATGGGACCTGAGCTGATGCAGAAGATGCAGGAGCAGGCTGAAAGGTTTGGGACGCGTGTGGAGAATGGTGTAGCGGTTACTAATATTGAGCAGAATGAGGATAAGACATTTACAGTTCATGCTAGTAATGTGTTTTCTACTGATGATGTGAAGACTTATCATACGAAGACTGTGATCATAGCGTCTGGTGCTTCTGCACGATATTTGGGACTTCCTGGAGAAGAGGAATTAGTAAAGTCTGGTGCTGGCTTGACTGCGTGTGCTACATGCGATGGAGCTTTTTATAGGGATGTTCCTGTTTGTGTTATTGGTGGTGGTGATTCTGCTGCTGAGGAGGCGACGTTTTTGACTAAGTTTGCGAGTAAGGTTTATTTGATTCATCGACGTGATGAGTTGAGGGCGTCTAAGATTATGGCTGCTCGAGCGCTTGCTAATGAGAAGATAGAGCCGGTTTGGAACTCTGGAGTAACTGATTATGTTCTGGATGATAATAACCGTATCCGTGCAGTTAAGTTGAAGAATACTGTTGATGGCAGTGAGTCTGAGTTAGCAGTCGAGGGTGTGTTTATGGCGATAGGCCATACGCCAAATACTGGATTTGTGAGTAGTGAACTTGTCGATTTGGATGATTCTGGTTATATTGTTCAGATACCAGGTAAGACGGCAACTAAGACGCCTGGAATATATGCTGCTGGCGATGTAGCTGATACTGTGTATAGGCAGGGAATTACTGCTGCGGGTCAGGGCTGTGCAGCTTCATTAGAGGCTGAGCATTATCTTGCTAATTTAGAGGGATAGGCGGGAATTAAGCTAGTTTTGATATTAAGTGCAGTGCTGATAATTTGGCGCTGCATTTTTTTAGCTTTTGAGTATATCGATGAGTGCTTGGAAGTGTGGGATTGATGTGCCGCAGCATCCTCCTAGGATGGGGACGTTGTGGGTGTGGTGTAGTTCTGCCATGTCTGCTGACCATGATTTTAGTGGGTCTGCTTTTGTAGAGCTTGAGCCGTCTAGGTTAGTGACATCGAGGCTGGAGCCGTTTGCTTGAATTCCTTTTAGGCGTTCTAGGCTTTGAGGTGGGTAGTTTTTTGTTATGAATGAGGGGTGTGAGCAGTTGATGAAGTAGGCGGTAGGTGGGTTTTTGACAGAGGGGTCATTGTCTATGATGTCGAATGCTTTTGTGAGTGTGGATCCGTCAAGGATGTTTCCGTTTGTTCCGACGCAGAAGCTGATGATGTAGTTTTTATTTGTTTGTGATATGGCTCTTGCTATTCCTAGTGCTTCTTGGGTTGATGGGAGAGTTAGTGCGAGGATGAAGTCGGCTTGGGTGGTGGCTAGTTCTTTAATTTGTGTGGTGTGGAAGTGTTGTGCTTTTAGTGCGGTGGGTGCTAGTTTTGGTTTGTAGCAGTCATTTTGTGGTCCGATGAGTCCGCCTATGAGGATGGGTGGGGTGGTGTTTGATGTTTGCTGGGTTTTTATTTTAGAGATGAAGTTTACTGCATCTGTGTTGATGGATTTGGGGACTTGAGGGTTTGCTTGTGCGATGCGTTGTGGGTCGACTCTCCATGTTGGGGCTGTCATGAGCATGGGTAGGTTTGCTTTTGATGCAGCTTGAAGGTATTCTTGGTATATTTCAGTCATTGCTTGGTAGGCATCTGACTGATCGTAGATGAGTGGAGCGTTGTAGAGTGTGGGGTGGAGGGTGATGTTTGGAAGTCTGCGTAGTCTTTCTGCGATGGCGCATTCGGCGATGATTTTGGTGTGGTTGTTGAGAAGTTTTGCTAGCATTTATTGAGCTTTAGTTTTTTTTAGGTATTCTGCTTTTAAATTTTGAGCTTCTTTGAAGTTCCTAAAGCCATGGCCTAGAGATACTGTGGTATTTTTTATTACTTGTTTTTTGAAGCTCCACCCGCAGATTCCTGCATAGGGTATTATTGTTGGACATGAGACTTTCCGCATAGAGTTCCAGTGGACGTTGATTGAGTCTCCTTTATTTAGTGAGCCTTTCAGGCTTTCTGTGATTTTTAGGGTTGCTGTGCCTTTATCAAAGAATACGATTTCGTGTAACTTAGGGTTGTAATCTAGTTTTAGTTTTTTGAGTTCTGACTGTAATTTTTTTAAAGTTGAAGCTTTGTATATCTGATCTTTTGTCTCAGCTATTTTGATTTGTTCAACCGTGGGCTGGGTTTTAGCTTTGAGGTAAAGTTCTCTTACGTTGTTTTCATTGGTAAACTGGAGTTCCCAGAAATCTGTGGCAACTTTTTTGTTGATTTTGATCGCTGTTTCTCCCGTGAGTCCTGAATGCCAGTCGTCTTTTTTCACGATTAGACAGTGTATGTCATTTAATTGATTAAGAGTTTCTGCCAGGATGATAGTTTTACAATTTTGAAATGTTTGTTGCGATACAGAGTTCGCTGCATGGGTGATGGTGGTGGTGATGAT
>CALGZA010000008.1 GCA_937934595.1 uncultured Verrucomicrobiales bacterium
TCACCTGCGAGCAGGCGCGCATCTCCCTGATTTTTTCTGGATCAGTATCCATTCGTTCAAGATCGACCCAGCTCTTTTCTGCCCTGCTGAGCCAAGAATCAAAATCGGCTATCAGGTCATCGGGTTCACTTTGTTTTTCTGGTTTCATTGTTTTTAGTTGTTAGTTGTTAGTTGAGGCCCACTTTAGACGTTCAACAAAAATTGAGAATCATATTTCTTGACCCATTCTCTAGCGCAGTCCCAGTCTCTCTCTCGAATAAGACTGCACATGATATCCCGAGCCTCATGGAGCAGTTTAGATTGCCCCTTGATTCGCTCGCCATATTGCAGCCCATCCGCCAGCTCTTCCTGAAAATTAGCAATCCACTGATCAGGATGATAATCCCGCCGATCCATACTGGCTTGGTGTTCAACACGCCCCCTGACTCCTCGTGCTCTAATGAGGTCAATAACGGCGTCTTCCGTCGAACAAGTCGCCGTATCCGACCCTGCACCTGCTGATTGTTTAATTTCTGTTTCTTGCATAGTTCTGTTAATGTTAATTTTATTTGTTAGGTTGGCGGCTAGGCTATTTCGTTATCCTTGAATTTCTCCTGTGCCATATTGGAGGTTTACTTTTCCTTCTTTCGCGGTGATGGAAATATCCAGTTGTCGGCTTCCCTCTGCTAAGAACTCATTTTTAAATTGCTCAAAGATTACAGTCATAGAGTCCCTTAGTGCGTGAATCAGTTCACTATCAGTTGGCGGCCTCTCGGTTTTATAGCTGGTTGTAAACATTCCTCTTACTGTGTTCTTTTCGGCTAACAAGTCAGCGGATCCGAACTGATTAGTGTCTTGAGTTTGGTTTTCTGTATTGCTCATGGTTTTTTTAATGGTTGTTGTTAGTTGCGGCTCACTTTAGACGTTCGTCAAGGGAATCTCCCCACCACCAGATTTCCACGCCTCGCTCACATTCAATGGCTTCGCCGTGGATTTCTGGGGCATATTCTACGCGGCAGCATAGTCCAGCGGACTGAGCCAGCGGGAGTATGTCCTCGCTGATTTCCTCGCCGCAGAAGTCGACGCCTAGATTGGTGATGTATTTCCACATCGCTTCCCCGAATCGGCCATATCGCGGATCGTTAGGCGGTGGCGTGTGTTGCTCATATTGTTGGGCTACAAGTTGCGGTCTCCCGTCATTGTCAGGGTAGACATACATCGCGCCCCCTGCTCCACATTCTTCGCATTCGTAATCGTCGCCGTCGTATATGAGTCCGTCGGCATTATCAGATATATATAGTTCGCCTTCGCAGTTAGGTATCTCGCATTCTATTCCAGTTCCAAAGTTGTAACCTCTTTCCCAGCAAGGAGCTGCACTTTCTAATCGGGGGCGAGCAGAACAAGAAGTTGAATCCAACTCTTGATAGTCGTTGCACCCGCCAGCGTTCACGGGCGGAAGGTTCATTTCGATGGTTTCATTCATGGTATTATTTTTATAGTTGTTAGTTTTTGTGGCGGCTAGGCTTCATGTTTGCGCCGATTCTGTTGTAATTGTCTGTGATTCTTTTTAGATCGTGACAGGATAATTTCTTGATCACGTCTCTCGGACACGCCTTCATTAGTCGATCTAACGCTATCGGTTGAGATTTCAGGCGGTTTATTTCTTCGATGGCCGCTTCCTGCATATCCTCACCATCATCGTAAAAGGGGGTTGTTTTACCTCCCGCTACATCAATAATTTCGATTAGTTTTCCCCATTTTTCAGCGAGGCTTTTGTGTAAGTGTTTAATTTCTTTATTGTTCATTTATAGTCGTTAGTTGTTGATTATTTTTTTCCTGTTTTTACGTGCGCCACAGACTGGGCATTTTTTAGTGAGTGATACAATTTGCTGATCGCATGACATGCACCAAAATTTTGTCCTTTTTGCGGTGCGTGATTTTTGCCTGTTGTTAGGTTTGTAACTCGCTTCTGGAGAGTGGAGGGTTTCTTCCGTGTGTTCAGGTTTCATCGGTATGATGGCCAGTTGCATTCTACGATGCCTCCTGTCTCGTTGATGCGGTCAATGATGAGGGGGGAGAGATGGAGGTGAATTTCTTTTTGGAGGGCATTGGCTATGATGATGGTGGTGAGTTTGTTGTTGTAGCGGTGGTTGATGAGGGCGGTTATTTTCTCCGTGGTAAATTCACTGTGGCGGACTTGGGAGAGTTCATCTATTGTTAGGTAGTCTGCGCTTCTTAGGATGTTGTGATTGTGTCTTTTATGGGCGATTTCTTCTTTGCTGAGGTGGCCGTTCTGGATGTCTAGGAGCTCTTGGTGGTGCTCATTGGCGAGGGTGTATTGTGGGTTTTTGTAGCGTTTATGGGCGGCTAGGTTTGTGGCTATCTGGGTCTTGCCGTTTCCGCATATGCCTAGGAGTAGATAGATGTAGCGGCTCTCTGAGGGGTTGATAATGTGGGCTAGCTCGTGGTGCATGGCTCCTGAGTGACCTGTTAGTGTGTGGGGGTGGTTCTGGATGTGGAGGACGGGGAAGTGGCCTCTGCGGAGCTTGGCGGCTATTTGCTCATTTTTGAGGGCTGCTTTTTCCGATGGTGATAGATCTAGGGACGGGCGCAGGGAGGGAGGTATTAGGGCTAACTGCTCTGGTGTGTGGTGATCTGGGGCGGCTGCTATGTGGGCTGCGAGGTTGCTGGGTTTTATCTTTTCCGTTAGGGTTTCCATCTGGGTGGGGGGGGTGATGCACTGATCCTGTGGCATGTCTGTGTGGATGAGTCTGAGGGTGGGTTCCATTTTGATAGGTTTTTGATTGTTCATTTTTGTGCCAGTGGGTGGCGAAACTCTGGAGGTCTGCGTGCCAGTTTTTTATGCGTTGATCGTGCTTGGTGATCCAGCCTGTGGTTTCTCTTGATAGGTGGTAGGCGGTGGCTACTTCATCTGTTAGAGGGTAGGGGGTGGAGCCGATGAGTTTTTTGATTTGGGCAAGGGTGGGCGGCTGGTGGTTGGGGCTGGTGGATTTGATTTGTGCGACTTGTTGATTGATTATTTCTTCAGGGGATGGGGTGATTTGTTCAGGTGGGCGCGCTGCTGATGATGATGTAGATGATGGTTCTTCTAATGGTTCTTCTAATGGTTGTATGACGGTTCGGGTGACAGGGGTGTCACCTTTTATTGCCTCATGTGTCACCTTTTCCGCCCTGAGTGTCACCTTTTCCGCCCTGAGTGTCACCTTTTCTGTAATGGGTGACAGATTGGCGGGGGTTGTTTCTGGGGAGGTTTTTCGGGGTGTTAGGTGGGCATAGTCAGCTGCTAGGAATTGCTTAAAATTTAGTTTGTAGAGGTTTGTGCTGGCGCGTCCTGGGCGGATGATTCTGGTGATAAATTTTTCTTCTTCTAGGATGGCTAGGGTGCGCTGGACGGTGCGCTCTGAGCACTCGCTTTCAATGGCGATGCGCTGAATGCTGGGGTAGCTACGGGCGTGCTCGTCAGAGTAGTCTGCTAGGATCATCATGATTACTTTCTTGGTGGGGTTCCCAAAGATTGAGGAGATGACGTGGTTAGTAGCTTGGTGGGACATGTGGGCTGATTAGGTGTGTTAGGATTTATGTAGATGGTGGGGTTATTTGATTGATATTCTGATAGGTTGGGTGATGGGGGCGGTGTTGATGGCGGGGGTGTCTAGCTCGTTGATGCCTTTTTTTATGGTTTTGCTGATAAACTTTAGCTGGTGGATGGCTAGGTATGTGGGGAGGTCTGGATGATTGAAGGTGAGGTGGAGGGTGTCTCCTTTGCTGTGGAGCTGTGCTGTTAGCCTTATGTCAAACTGGTGGTGGGCGTTATTGAGAGATTGTGCGTCTCTGTGGGCTTTGTCATGCTGGCTGATGATTTGGGTGAGGCTCTGTATGATGCCGTCATTGCGCTCTTCTGAGTGCTGGGCGTGGCCTGCACGGCACGCTGTTAGGTAGTTCTTGATGGCGGTGAGCTGGGCGGATGCTTTGCTGTGGTTCATTTTTAGTTCTTGTTTTTAGGTTTGTTTTTTGCGGTGGATGCGGGTGGTTTTAAAGTGGGTTTGCTCTATGGTCTGTAGGTAGCGGCGAAAGGTGGGCTCTATAAATTCCATGGCTTCTACTTTGCGCCTGGCGTGGATGACGCTGGCGTGATGCCTGCCGCCGAAAAACTTGGCTATGTCCGCTAATGATGCGTCTGTGTGCCAGTAGATGAGTGCCATGCATAGGTGACGGGCATTGGCGATGGGCATTTTCCTTGAGCGGCTTTTTAGATCAGTTAGGGTGAGGTTGTATTCCGCTGCGATGGTTTTGATGATCTTTGTGGGTATTTTTGACTTGGCGGGGTGCATGTTAGGAGTGGCTTGGGTGGGTATGGTTTAAACCACGGAAGGGACGGAAGTTACGGAACTTGGGTTGTGTGCTTGGGTTGTGTGCTTGGGTATGGTGGGGTTAGCGGAGGGTGTAGCGGGCGTGGGTGTCTCCGTTAGGGTGGGTTATGTTTTCTGTGATGATGGGGTAGCCTTCTGCGCGGAGTTTGAATATGGCGTCTGATAGACGATAGAGGCTGTAGAGGCGGAGGGCTTCTATGGGGGTGATGGAGGATCCTGTCTGGAGGTGACGGAGGATGAGTGATTTCTTAGTAGGGCGGGGTTTTTGCTTTGGTTTTGCGGTGATGGTTTTCATTGGTTTGTTGGTTTGTTGGTTTTTTCAGGGTTAGAATTCGTTTGTTAGGAATGTTTGCCAGTGGGTGGTGGTGGTGAGGTATTGGACTTTTCCGTCTGTGCCTTTAGGGGCTTTGGTGACTTTTAGGCCGTGGGCTTTAAACCATTTAACAATGGTGTGGGGGGTGATTTTTAGGGCGGCGGCTTTGTCCGTGATGTTGATGAGGTCTGGTAATTCTGGGGCGGCGGCTGGGCTTTGTGTGCTGGGTGATTTTAAGATGCGTTCCTCGAGCTGGAGGTGACGATTATGTAAATCTGATAGTAGCTGGTAGACGTAGGCTACGCGCTCCTGAGCTGAGATGTGCTTAGCTCCACTATCTAGTGCATCCCACAGGGTGGGGTGGCTAACTGCCCCTGTGATGGGGTGGACGGTGCTGGGTAAGTGGGAGAGGTGCATCTATGTGTTAGGTTAATGGTTAGGTGTGAGGGCTAGGTAACATATGATAAATGTGATAGCTACGGTGGTGAGCCAGATGATGAGGCTGATGTGCATCATGATCCTAGTGAGCTGGCTAGGGTCTTCATGGGGGGCTTGGCTTTGTTCTTCGCTGGAGTCTTGGCTGGCTGGTAGATGGCTCTTCCTGAGTGCGGCGCGCAGGATGGCGATGGTCTGGGTGGTAGAGGTATCTCTCCAGCTCTCTATTTTTTTGTTAGTGTCTCTAATGGTAATTGCCATGGTTCCTGGCGTCTTTGCGGCTGTGATGATCATGCTATGACCATCGGTAAGCTTAGTGACATCAAAGGGGTCTTTAAGACGGCATTTTTTAAAAATTCTAAGGAGTTTTTGTTCTTCCTTTTTGTGGGCTGGAGTCATTGTTTTATTTATTTAGTTCTGCGGCTCGGGCGTTTGCTTTTAAGAGGGCTGCGGCGCGGAGTTTTTTGCCCTCTGCGTCAAGTTTGTAGCTCGGTCCGTAAGTCATGCCTCTGGATTTAAAAAAGCGATTGCATGCGGCGTCTATTGTTGCTTTTAGCTCGCCTAAGTGCTCGGTTGATTCCATAGGCTCTTCTGTTAAGTGGATTTCCATTTTTGTTATTGTTAGGCGTCTGTTGTTAGGCTGCTGGCTCAAGAAGGTCAGATTCCATGTTGCGATACATAGCGCACTTAAGTAGCCGCTCTTGTAGTTGGTCTAGGGTGAGGCCTTTAGCTTTAGCCATTGATTTTGCTTTATCTTGTAGCTCTTTAGGGAGCTTTGACAGAGCGCCTGTTATGTGTAGTTCGTCGGTCATGAGTATAGAAAGTATAGATATAATCTATACTTGTCTATTAAAAAGATGTAAAAACTTGACTTGTATAGATTTTTCAATACAAATTATTGCCATGAAGCACGAATTCGAGCTGTATAGAGAGGATAAAGACATCTCTCAAGAGGCATTAGGTAAAGCGTTAGGCGTTTCAGGGGGCTATATATCTCATATAGAAAAAGGGAAAAGAGCCCCATCTGGAAAAGTGATGGCTAAGTTTGATCGTCTTAAGAGCGGTCTTGAGTGTCTAATTCCTTTGACTCCTCAAGAATCTAAACTTTTAGATGAGGGTGTAAGTAAATCTAACTGCAGTAACCGTGAAGAATATCTTGAACACGCTCTTTTCCACATATTAAAGCATGATAATTTCGATATACCTGTATTAAACCAGAATCAACCATCACCACCTTTCTCCATAGCCGCCGAGGAAGAGGAGCCTTACGGGCAAGTGACACCGCTCCATCCTGCGCAAGAAGCAAACGAAGAAGACAACGAGAAAGGCGAGAATTCCGCATCCTAGATCTGAAAAAAGAGCGTAGAGAACTAGCAGAAATTAACCAGCTAATGTT
>CALGZA010000009.1 GCA_937934595.1 uncultured Verrucomicrobiales bacterium
TCATGGTTCAAATGGAATGAGTAGGGGATGGGAGGGTTGATTTTTTAATTATTCCTTGGGGTTCATCATTCTGCCTAGGAAGAGAATAGTTCCTGATTTGTTGTCTTTGATGAGGTAGATGAATGGTTTGTTGGCTATAAACTTCTGTATAGTCGGTACTCCTAGTGAAATCTCAATTTCAGTATGAGCAAATGCTGTTGATCCTGATTCATCGACTTCGATTTGTGCTTTATGATTAATCCTGCTGAGGTAAAGAGGTTTGACATTGCTAATGTTAGTGAGGTTAGCAGTGTTATTAAATGCTGATTTTATCCCCATTTTGTTTAGGGTGGTGGTCAGGTTATAATCGGTTTTGGTTTTGAATTTGGGTATGGATACATAAACATCAGATGGTTTCATTTGTTTCATCCATTTGGTGATGTTTTTTTCGTTCATAATTGATTCTAAGCTCGTGATTCTAGTTTCTTTGTGGGGTGCAATAATGACCATGGATAGTTTTCTTTTGTGATAGGGGAGTTCAATCATTGAGAAGCCATTTTTTTGATGGGTATAAAGGGCTTCACCTTTATCATCAAATTTAGCATAGGAGGTATTTTTCATATGATTAGCATACATGAATGGAGTCTTGATGATGTCTCCCGAATGGAGATGAAAATTATTTATTTTGGTATCTTCTGGTTTAAACTCTGAGTTCCATCTGCTTTTGAAGAATATAGCATTCCCGATAGTGAGAATAATTTCAGGAGTGATAGACCCTGCACGGTATACATTTTTAATATTATTTTTGGTTTTCTCCTCTACCCACTGATTCATATGTTTTCTTGCTATTTCTGGGGTGTTTTTAAAGTCTGCAAATTGAATGGTATCATTTCCGAGGGTGTTCTTTAGTTTGTCAATGTATGTGTTTTTGACATTGAGTGATTTATCTATCCAAATTGAGTTGGCAATATACAGTTCATTGTGATTCAGTTTTTCATAAAGTTTTTTATATTCTTTTCTTAATTCTGCTAATTTTTTATCTAGTTGTTTTAAGGTATATAGCTTTTTATCAGGACCAGATGGCTTGTTATTTTGTGTTTCGTCCTGTGTGTATGAATTTGTATTTTTTAATCTTAGGAACTTGTCTAACTGTTTGGACACAGCATTTAATTTGTTCTCTATAACTAGCTGTTCTTGAGCTGTTGAATTCTCTTGGAGTAGTTTATTAACGCTATTGAATCCTGATAAGATTTTGTTTGTTTCTGTAGGGATATTTTGTGAAGAATTGTTGAGGTGGTTCAGTGGGTGATTATATCTAAGGGTGTTTATGATTTCCTGTTTGGTGATGCCATTT
Organism: uncultured Verrucomicrobiales bacterium; assembly: GCA_937934595.1. Classification (GTDB taxonomy): domain Bacteria; phylum Verrucomicrobiota; class Verrucomicrobiia; order Verrucomicrobiales; family Akkermansiaceae; genus Rubritalea. The sequence continues at coordinate 1,334 of CALGZA010000009.1, forward strand.
GCGGCTTCTGCTGCTAATAATAGAGCTGAGGAGGTGGAGTATGGTGAGAAGAATATATTCTGGCCTGGCTTTTCTTTAGCTAGTTGAGAGTAGAGGTCGAAAGCGAATTTGGAGTTAGCTGTTACTACTATTTTTTCTAATTCTCCATTGTCTTTAGCGATGATGGATTCATTTTCTGATGCTTGCAGGCTACCTTGTTGTGTTGTCATGGTGGCGATTCCTGTTAGTACTAGCATTCTTGTTAGGTTATTTAATTTCATATTATTTGATGGTTCGTTGTTTTCTTTGTGATGGCCTATGATGAAGTCTGTATTCTGAGCAGTGGCTATAGCTTGAGGTGTTTCTATTTTGATTTTGGTGGTTTTAGATGAGGTTAGGCGAAGTTCTCCTTGATTTAGTTTAATATGGTTAGGGCTGATTATGGTGTAGTCAGTGTTAGCAGTGGGGGTTATTTTCCAGTTAGAGTTTAGAGATATGGGTGAAGTTTTGGTGGGTTTTTGGTGGTTATCTTGTGATAGCATGATGAATCCCGAAATACATGCTGCAGTGGCTATTAGAGGCCAGATGATGGCGGAGGATATTTTTTTGTTTTTATTTATGAGGGTTATGTTTTTTTTGTTCTTGCTGGTTAGGGCGCAGCGCGTGAGGGCATCGAGCGCCCGTTGGCGTCCATATTCACGAATGGCTTCGTCATTGGAGGTGTCATGAGGTTCTTCCGGTGCGTAGAGAGATTTTTTCATTATGAATGGGGGTTATTGTTCATTTCTATTTTTACACATTGGCGGATTTGATTACGTGCTCTAGAGAGTCTTTTTGCGATGGCTGGTGGGGATGCTTTTAGGTTTATTGCTGCTTCTTGTATGTTGTCACCATGGATGTAAACTTGGTTGATGGCTTTTTTTAGGTTAAGGTTAAGCTTGGCGATGCATTGTTTCATGATTGCCATTTTGTCATTCCATGGATCTGAGATGCCGTTCTGTTGATCAAATTCATTGTAGATTTCGTCGATGCCTTCAATGCTTCTGCTGTCTGAGCTGAGAGGAGGTCTTGATGAGCAAGCTCTCCAGTGCATTAGTGCTTTGTTTTTGGCTATTCCTCTTAGCCAGCTACTGAATTTTTTCTCTGTGTCGAAGTTAGCGATTACCTTGTAGGCTGCTAGGAATGTTTCTTGTGCTAAGTCTTCAGATAGGTGCAAGTCAGCACCCAATGACTGCAGGTAGGATAGCAGCATGGGGCGGTGTTCCACTATCAGAATATTGAAGGTTTTGTCGAAAGAGTCATCCATATGTTCACTACAAGTTTGCGATATTTGTCAGATTGTTGACATTTTTTTTTTTTTTTTGTAGTAACGCAAGATGGTAGGTGTGAGTTGCAAGGCTGATTTTTTAAGGGGAGATTGGTTGCTGTTTTGTTGTTTTTGTAGTTCGAATGCTTGGGAAAAAGGTGTGGTATTTTGGCTTGTAAGATGTGGTTTGAGGGAGGATGATCTTGGCATGCGTTACGGTGAGAAATTACAGGAGAGAATGAGGGTGACTGGTTCGAGGTTGTGTGTGGGCTTGGATCCAAGACCTGACGTGGCCTTGGGTGGGGTTGAGGCTGTGCCGGAGTTTTTGGATAGGGTGGTGGGGGAGACTTGGGAGTATGCGGCGGCGTTTAAGCCTAATATGGCGTATTTTGAGGCGATGGGTTTGAGGGGATTAGAGATTCTGGAGGGTTTACTGGGTAGGATGCCTGATGAGGTGCCGGTGATTTTAGATGCTAAGCGTTCTGATATTGGTGAGACGCAGAGGTATTATGCGAAGAGTTATTTTGAGAATTGGGATGTGGATGCGGTGACGTTGAATCCTTTTTTGGGTTATGATACGATTGAGCCTTTTTTAGACTGGGAGGGTAAGGGTGTTTATGTATTGGCGGTGACTTCGAATCCTGGGAGTGCTGATTTTATGAGGCAGAAGGTGGGTGATAGGTTTGTGTTTGAGCTGGTTCAGGATATATGTGTGAGGGCGAGGGCTGAGGGTAGGAAGACGGATGTGGGTATGGTGGTGGGTCTGACGAATGCGAGTGCGGATGTGTTAGATAGGGTTGAGGATTTTCCATTGTTGATTCCAGGTTTGGGTGCACAGGGGGGGGACTTGGGTAATATGGCTGGTTTGGGGAGGACGGTTGCGGATACGATTAATGTTTCAAGGGGGATTACGTATAAGGAGATGGATAAGGGTTTTGGTCAGAAGGCTAGGGAGTGGGCTGATAGGATAGCTGCGGCTTATCCGGTGGTATAGGAGTGGGTGATGTTAGGTTCTCTGAGGCTTCAAGATTTTCGTTGTTTCGATGCTCTTTCGATAGAGCTTGAGAGAGGTGGTGCTTTGTTTGTGGGTGATAATGCACAGGGGAAGACATCTATTTTAGAGGCTGTTTGTGTGTTGATGCGGTTGAGTTCACCGCGTGCTAAGCGGATGCAGCCGATGGTGAGGTTTGATTCTGAGCAGGGGTATGGGATAGCTGGTGATGCTGGTGATAGTGCTCTTAGGGTGAATTTCAATAGGGGTAAGATGCGTATGTTTGTGGATGGTGAGGAGGTGGGGACACAGACGGATTATTTACAGGGTAGTGGGTTGGTGGTGTGGATGGGTAATGAGGATGTGGAGTTGGTTAGGGGCAGTGGTGGTGTGAGGCGTCATTATTTGGATTTTTTGTGTTCTCAGATAGATTTGGGGTATCGGGTGGCGCTGAGTAGGTATAGGAGGGTTTTGAAGGCGAGGAATTTACTGCTTAAGGATGGTGGTGGGAGAGATGAGGAGGTGAATGCTTATGGTGAATTGCTAATAGAGTATGGGGATTTGTTAGGTTTAGTTAGGGAGCGTGTGGTGAGTGAGCTGCTGCCGAGGGCGGCTGAGGCTCAGGTGGCGATAAGTGGGGTGAGTGAGGAGCTGGGGATGGAGTATGTTTCTGGGAGTGGGGGTGATATGAGGTTGGCGCTGGAGACGACGTATGAGAGTGAGAGGCGGCAGCGGCAGACTTTAGCTGGGCCGCAGCGGGATGAGGTGAAGTTGATGATTAATGGGATGCCGGCTGGTGATTATGCGAGTGAGGGGCAGCAGAGGACGCTGGCGCTGGCTTTAAAGTTGGCTCAGGGGGAGATTCTGAGAGAGCGAGGTGAGAAGCTGCCTGTTTATTTACTGGATGATATTTTTGGTGAGTTGGATTCTGCTAGGCGTAATGCGTTGATGCATTATTTGCCTGGTGCTTCACAGAAGTTGATTACGACTACTAATGTTGACTGGTTGGGAGATGATGTGGGGATGGATGGTTGGAGTAGGTATGAGGTGGGAGGGGGTCAGGTGAGATGAGTTTTGTGGCGGCTTTTCCTGAGACGGTGAAGATTTTGGCGGCTCAGATGAGTGAGGCTAGGGTGGATCATGCTGCGTTTGAGACGTTGTTGAGGCCTTGTGAGTTGTCACGTTGTAAGGCGACTTGTTGTTATGATGGGGTTTATGTTTCTGATGAGGAGGCTGGGTATATAGAGGATTTGGTGGGTGATAGGTTATCTGATGAGATGGATGCTGAGGCTGTTATTGTGTGTAGTGGTAGGGGTAAGAAGACGGCTGTGAGGGTGGCTGAGGAGGGTGAGTTAGCGCGTGATTTTCCGGTGCATTTTGCGAAGACAAGATGTGTTTTTCTGGATGCAGGGGGGTATTGTGGTCTGCAGAAGTTGGCGATGGGTGATGGGGTGGATCCATGGCAGCATAAGCCTTTGACGTGCTGGATGCATCCGTTGGTTTTGGTTCCGGCTGGGAGGTGGGAGGAGCGTCCTGTGTTGACGATTGTGAATGCGGGGAATGATCCTCAGAGGCTAGGGGGTTATGCGGGATATGCTTCTTGTACGCATTGTGGGAGAGAGGATGAGGGTGGGATGCCTGCTTGGCAGGTGTTAGAGTCTGAGCTGAGGCGTCTGGGGGAGATATGTGGAAGGGATGTGTATGGTGAGCTTAGTGCTGAGGAGGTGGATTGGGTGGTTAGTGACTAGTGATTTTTGAGTGGTGATTTTATGGGAGTTTCCAGGTGGCGCGGAATTTTTTGTAGTCTTGGTGGGTGAGTAGGATGTAGATGGGATTTTTGAGTGGGTCTATTTTTGATATCATATGTTTGAGTTTATTTTGGTGCATGGTGGTGCATCCTGCTGTGGGTTTACTGCCACCTTTTCTCCAGATGTGGAAGAAGATGGAGCTTCCTGCGTAGGGTGTTGCTGGTTTTGTTTTTGTGCCTGGGTTGTGAGCGATGAAGAGCTTGAGTGAGTGTGCGTGGTCGCCTTGGCGCATTTGGGCTTTTTTTTCCCAGGTTGTTTTTGGGAGTTTTTTTATGGTGAGGTGTTGGTTATAGAGTTTGGATTTAGAGTCTTCAACCCAGAGGTCTTTTTTTGTGATTTGCTTGTAGGGTAGTGAGGGTAGTTTTTTGATGGTAGGTGCGTATCCGAATGCGAAGCTGGATCCGGAGCCGATTTTAAATATGCCAGTAGGTGAGCGTCCGTCGCCTTCTTTTTTGGTGGGGCCTTGGCCGTTTAGTGGGTGGAGGCCTATTCCCCATGCTAGTCCATTTCTTCCGAGTCTGCCTTTCCAGGGTGCGTCTTGTTGTTTCCAGGTGGATGATGTGGTGGGTCTTTCGAAGAGGGATAGAGTGACGTGTGAGGAATTTTTATGAGGGGCGATGCCGATGATGAGCTGGCGAGAGTTTGCTGGGATCTGGGCATGGAGGGTTGTAGTGATGAGGAGTATAATGAGTGTAAGGTGTTTCATGATGTGTTGGGAATTTTTTGGTTTGTGTATCTGGTTTAGATGGTTGTGCTTTTTTATGGTTAGCACAGGTTAGGGGAATAGTAAATTAACCAATGCTGTAAATTTAGCATGTTTTAAGTATTGCAGGATGAGAGAGTGGGGGTATATTATAATAGAATAAACATGAAACGATATTTTACCATTCCCTTTTTTATTGCTGTGAGCTTATGCTTTAGTTCTTGTGGGTCAACACCTGCTGAGGATTTAGTGGTTAATGAGCCTGCATTGATTCCGCCATTGGCGCCGCCTGATTCTGCTGTTGATGATGTGGAACGTCCTGAGTTGCCGGTATTGGATAATCAGACAGCGGTTCCTGTAGAGAGTGCTATTCCTGTGGCGAGTGTGGTTGCTGGAAGGCCTGGATTTGTTTTTAATCCGTATAATCAGAATATGGTTGAGGTGAATGGGATACGTTCTGGGACGAAGGTGAGGGATCCGCAGGATCCGGATCCGAGTCATATTTTTGTGGTGCCTTAGGTGTTATCTGTGATGGAGGTGGTAGATGTGATGAGGGTGGTTTTTTTGATAAAAACGGGTTGCTAATGGTGTTATTCGGCGGTAAGTAGGGGCACGGATACTTGATGGGCGTTGGTGCTTGTTGGGTGTTTTTAATTTTAATCAAATAATATTTAACTTATCATTTATCATGTCAGTATTAGTCGGAAAAAAAGCGCCTTCGTTTTCAGCGAAAGCTGTTGTTAATAATCAGATAGTAGAGAATTTCTCATTGGATCAGTTCGTGGGCAAGAAGTATGTTGTCTTGTTTTTCTATCCTAAGGATTTCACGTTTGTGTGTCCAACTGAGCTTCATCGTTTTCAGGATGAGTTAGAGGAGTTTAGTAGCCGCAATGTTGAGGTGGTGGGTTGTTCAACGGATTCTGAGTTTTCTCATTTTGCGTGGTTGAATACGCCTAAGAATAAGGGTGGTATTGAGGGTGTGAATTATCCATTGGTTGCGGATATAAATAAGACGATTTCTGAGGCTTATGATGTTCTGGCTGGAACTGCTGATGTGAATGAGGCTGGTGATTATGAGGTTGAGGGTGAGATGGTGGCTTACCGCGGTCTTTTCTTGATTGATCTTGAGGGCAGGGTTCGTCATCAGGTGGTGAATGATATGCCACTGGGCCGTTCTATCCGTGAGTGCTTGCGTGTTATTGATGCGTTGCAGCATTTTGAGGCTCATGGTGAGGTGTGTCCGATGGACTGGGAGAAGGGTGCGGCTGCGATGACTGCGGATCATGCTGGTGTGAGTGCTTACCTTTCTAAGTAATCAGTAGTTTCTCTTCATTGGAGAGGATGTTTTTTATATTTAAAAAGCCTACTTGGTAGTTACCAGGTAGGCTTTTTGTTTAATGTGAGTGTATGGTGAATGTTTATGGGAGTTTGAAGATTTTCATTGTTGATTTGTCTTGTTTGCCGGTTTTTTTGTCTGTTTTGATGGTTGATGGGTCACCTGCTAGTTGTCCGCTTTTGAAGCCTTTGGCATCGATTGGATTGTATGGGCTGAATGGGCTTAGGTAGTGGTCTTTTTTTGGTTTTCCGGATGTGGGGTCTAGCATGGGTAGAGCGATGGGGTAGCCGTCTTGGGTGCCGGCTGATTTGATGAGGTTGGAATTTTTAGGAATGCTTGGTGTGGAGTTTGTGGCGCATGATGAGCAGATGAGGGATGCGATGAGTCCAGTTGTTATTGCGAGTGTTTTTTTGTATTTCATGGTTTTTTTTTAATTTAGAATTTTTAATTTAGAATTTAGAGTTTTGTTTTTAGATTCCTAGTTGGGTGGTGAGGAGGAGCCAGATTTTTTTTGGTTTTGAGAGGGAGTAGCGTTGGTGGAAGACTTGGAAGTTGTTGGTTTGCATTTTTTTGAGGATGCTGTGATAGATTTTGCGCATGGCTTCTGATGAGCGTAGTGCTTTGGCGTCTTGTTTTGGGTAATATTTTTCTGCTTCTGCGTAGTAGTGCTCTGCTCGTTCTGAGATGTATTGCATCATGGCGGTGAATCTGCCGTCGTGGACTCTTCCGATGAGGTCTCTTTCTGTGTATTGGAAGCGTATCATGTCGTTTTGAGGGATGTAGATGCGGAGGTTGTCAGCGAGGTCTTCACCGACGTCGCGTAGGATGTTGGTAAGCTGGAGTGCGTGGCCAAGGTTAATGGCGTATTTTTCTGCGTTTGGGTGCTTGCAGCCGAAGATTTTTATTGAGATGAGACCGACGCATGATGCTACTTTGTATGTGTAGTCTTTGAGTTGTTCCCAGTCTGTGAATCTTCTGGATGGTTTGAGGTCTGAGTGGCATCCTGCGATGAGGTCGAGGAAGAGCTGGTTGTTTATTTGGTAGCGGTCTCTTATTTCGAGGATGCTGGTCTGGGTGATGGATAGTGCTTTGTTGTTTTCTGGTGGGGAGGTGAAGCATTCTTTCCAGCGTTTTAGGCCGGAGAGCTTGTCTGGCATGGGGATGTCTGGTGAGTCTGCTAGGTCGTCAACGATTCTGCAGAATGCGTAGAGGCTGATCATGTCGTTACGGCGCTGCTTGGGGAGGCATGCAAATGCGAATGCTAGGTTTGATTTAGCATTTTTGGTGATTTGCTTGGCTTCAGACATGGGTTGGTGAGCTGTGAATTTTTTATTTAATTTTGCCCCAGTGTCCGCTACCGAATGGCCAGAGTGAGAGGAATGCTGGGCCGACGACGTTGTATTCTTTTACTGATCCCCATGAGCGTGAGTCAGCAGATTTGTATGAGTTGTCTCCCATGGCCCAGTATTCTGAGAGGCCTGTGGATGGATTGAGGTTTAGTTTTTTGTTGAGGATTCCTGATAGGGCGTATCCGTTGTATTCGTTTTTGCGTGATTGGACGCGTGATATGCCTGGGTCTGTGGCGTTTTGGCCGTTTCTTATGAGGATGGCGCCGTTGGGGTAGTCTGGGTTGTCATGATTGACGGATTGTAGGCTTATTGTTTGGCCGGGTGTGGCGACGAGTCGTTTGATGTAGTGCGATGGTGGGGTGTTTGTGATGGCGTTTTGATCTTCAATTTGTTGGATGCCACGGGTGTCGAACACGAAGACTTCATCTTGTTTGGGTTTTCTGAAGTGGTATGAGACTTTGTCAACGAGGATGAGGTCACCTGACTCGGTGTATCCTTCTAGAAGGGTTTCATCTTCTTTGATGTTGTATTTACTGAATAGTGGTGGGCCGGTTCTTGCTGTGCCTCTGAAGTAGATGTCTGCTCTGGTATCAAGTGAGTTTCTTTTGATTCTGTCCCAGGTGTTTGGGTCTTGTTGTTTGATGATTTTATCATAGAACTTGGTTAGTCCTGCTTGTTCTAGTGATGTGGCGGATCCTGAGAATGATTCTGTTTGACCGCTTGAGAATTTGACGGTGACTCTGGGGAAGAAGTGCATGAATGTTCCGTCAGTGATGGAGGTGATGGTGGAGTCTTTTTCTGCGGTTAGTGAGAAGTAGTTTCTGCCGTGGGTGGCTTGCTGAGCGATTCTGATGGGGAGTGATGGCCAGTCTTTTTCGAGGCTAGCTTTTCCTGTGATTCCGTTGAGGGTGGGGTACATGGAATTTGTAGGGATGCGGAATGGCTGAAGGAAGTATGCGCGGATTCCTAGAGCTACGACGATGGCGACGAAGAAGACTTCGATGTTTTCTTGGAATGCGTTAGGGGTGTGGTGTTTAGGTATGGCTTGGTCGCAGGTTTTCTCGAGGAGTTTAGAGGCTTCTCTGGTTTTTTCTTGGTCGCTATTTTTGATGGCTGACTTGAGGTCATCTCTGCGTGATTCTATCTCAGCGATGCGATCAGGTTCCATGAGGTCACGCTTGTAGTTGAGAAATTTCATTGACCCTTTGTGTAGGAGCAGGGCTTGTTTTTTCCATTTTGGTTTAAACATTATTTTGAATCAGGTGGTTAATTAGTGTTAGGAGGATGGTGTTGATGAGGTGATATTGCCAGATTATTTTTGTTCTTATTTGTTGGATGTGCTGGTGGTGGGGATTTTTCTGAAATGGGGGCTTTACGTGAGTGGAAATTATGGCATATGTATTTTGTTCTTACGGCATTTTGAGGATGGTTTTTCTGATGCGAGTGGGGGACGATAAACATTATAAAATTTAGATCATATTATGGATATACAAATAGCAACTCTCTGTGATTTCGCAGCAGATTATAACGGCAAGATGGTGATAACTGGAACATTTGACACATTAGCGGGTAAGGCGATGCCTTTGGTTCACCCTAGCTGTGTGCTTGCAATGCGCTTGTGTATTACGCCTGAGGATAGCGGGAATCATTCTTTTTCTGTGAATATTATAGATGCTGATGGTAATTCACTTGATGATAAGATGCCTATTGAGGCTGATATGCCTATTGAGCTTCCTGAGAATGTGCCATTTATGACGCGTAATTTGATACTTAATCTTCAGGGTCTTAAGTTCCCAGAGGATGGTGTTTACTCAATCGACATTAGTGTGGATGATGAGCTTGCATCCCGCATCCCGCTCCGCATAGTGGAGATGGATGACAGCGCTTCTCCTGTAGCGTAGTTTTTTTGTTACACAAGTGATGAGTGAACGTGAGGGTTTAGTTTATGAAACTGTTCTGATTACTGGTGCCTCGGGAGGCATTGGTGAGGAGTTTGCTCGTCAGCTTGTGCACCGCTGTAAACAGGTGGTGCTGGTGGCTAGGCGTGAGGATAGGTTACGTGAATTGGCTGCTGATTTGAGGGGTGAAAACGCGGATTTGGATGTGCTTTATTATGTGGTGGATCTGACGGTTTCTGAGGAGAGGGTGAGGTTGTTAGAGACTTTGAGTGATGGGGGGGTGAGGCCTGATCTGCTGGTAAATAATGCAGGGATGGGAGATTATTTGTTATTTGCTGATTCTGATAGGTCAAAGATAGATAGAATGATGCAGTTGAATATGGTGGCTTTGACTGACCTGACTCATGGTGTTATAGCTGGTATGCGTGAGCGTGGTGGTGGTGCTATAATTAATGTGAGTTCATTGGCGAGTGTTTTGCCTATGCCTGAGTTTGCTGTGTATGCTGCAACTAAGGCTTATGTGACGAGTTTTTCTGAGGCTTTGAGGCTGGAGTTAGCGGAGGATGGAATTTCTGTATCTGCATTGTGCCCTGGGCCTGTGCATACTGAGTTTGGTTCAGTGGCGATGCCTGCTGATGCTAGGGAGTTACCTGGCAGGGAGCAGTTTTATGTGGATAAGTCTTTGGTTGTGAGTGAGTCATTACTTGGTGTGGAGGGTAATAAGGCACGCGTTTATCCTGGGTGGAAGGTTAAGTTAGTGGGGTGGGGAGTTTCTTTGCTGCCTATGCCTGTGGTGAGGCTGGTGATGAGATTGAGGCTTGCTGATGGGGCTGAGCGATGTGATTAGTTTTATTGATAGATGGGGGCTGATTTATGTATGATTTTGAATACATTGAGGGGGTGAGGGTAGAAGTGGATGAAGTGGTTTATATGCCTTCTTTGCATAGTCCTGCTGATAAACCGCATCCGTTTGTTTATTTTATAACGGTGTATAATGATTCAGAGAGTGTGATCCAGGTGCTGGGTAGGAAGTGGATAGTGACTGAGTCTGATAGTAGTTGTGTGGTGGTGGAGGGTGAGGGTGTGATAGGTGAGAAGCCTGTGATAGTTCCGGGAGAGAGTTTTAGCTATAATAGCTATCATGTTGTGGCTAGGACGGGTGTGGCTGAGGGGGCGCTTTATGGTGTGGCTGAGGGGGAGAAGTTTATGGTGGCTATTCCGGAGTTTTATTTGAACTGCCCTTAGTTTTTTTTGATTTAGAATAGGTCTAAGTCTTGGTGTGTATCTGTTTGTGGATGTTGGTTTTGGTTTGTTTTTTGTGGGGTGTCGATGAATGCGTTTTTTTTGAGCATTTCGTCGCTGATGTGGGCTAGTGGTTTTATGAGGTTAGCGGGGAGAGGGAATTGTTTTTCTTGGATATTAGGAGCGAGTTCGGGGGCGGTTTTGTAGGCTTGTTTCATCATTTCGAATTTTGCGTCTATGTTGTCGATATGATGAAGGATATGTGCTTCAGGAGTTCTGGGGAGTGTGGGTGATCCGAATTCGTAGGTTCCGTGGTGAGAGGCGATGAGGTGAAGGAGGTGTATGCGAACATCCTCATTTGTGGGGATGAGTTTTTTCCAAGATTCTGTGGTTTCGACGCAGCTTTTGAGCATGTTGTGCCAGAGTTTGTCTACTAGGTTGATTCCGAGTGGGATGTGTCCGAGCATTTCTCCTTGGATATCATATGGCTGCGTGAATCCTCGTTCTGGGTATGAGTTTTCCCAGAGTTTACCGGAGTCATGGAATAGAATGCCTGCGATGAGTAGGTCGAGGTTAAGCTCTTGATAGACTGTGGTGAGGGCGACGGCTGAGCGCATCATTTGTGCTACGTGTTCTAGCATTCCACCGCGGCGTGCGTGGTGGTTTTTACGAGCTGCTGCTGTTCTGCGGAATTTGTCGCCGTGAAGATTTAGGAAGTTTGCGCAGAGTTGGTTGAGTCTTGGGTCCTTGATTTTGGTTGTGAGTTCAAGGATGAGTTTCCAGTCTTGATTTTGAGTCTTGCTGGTTAGTGGGTCGCCTATGAGGAAGTTTTGTATTTCTCCTTCGTTGAGGAGGCGGAATTGCCATCTGCTGGCATCGATTCCGTATTGGTTCTGGGTCCAGTCTCCTTCGAGTCTGATGAATGCTTCTTTTTCGATGGTTTGGATGGTAGCGAACTGTGGGAGGTTTTCCCAGATTTTCAGGGAGAACTGGTCTGTGGCATCTGTGAGTGTGATGTGGAGGTATGGTTTGTTAGACTTGGTTGTTTTGGTGACGCATTTTTGGAGTTGGGCGTCTACTGTAGCTGTGTATGGGGATTCTCCTGTTTGTTGTTTAAGCTCTGATATGGTGTGGTGTGGCATGTTAGGGGGAATGAGCTTGTGTTATTAAGTTATGGGATAACGATGATTTCGTCACCTACTTTTACCTCAACAGGGCTATTAAAGAATGATCCTGGGATGACGTCAGCGATGCCGACGTTTCCATCAAGACGGCCGAGTTTGACGCGTCCGATAATACCGCCTGTTCCTCTCCGGATTCCTAGTATTTGTCCTGAGGTGAGGTTTTGTGGGCGGATGAGTTCTAGTGCGAGAATGAGGTGTTTTTTATCGAATTCGTTCACTTTTGCCATGACAAGAGCTTGAGCTATTTCAGCTGCTCTTTTGGATTCTGTTGGGTTGTTGATTGATTGTAGCTCGTTTTGGATGGCGTTAGCTTCTGAGTTTAGGATGTCATTTTCGTTTTTTTGTTGGATGAGAGCTTTTTTGAGTTTGGTGTTTTCTTCTTCTGATTTGGCGAGTTCAGCTGCTGAGATGGATGGCTGGGTAGGTGCTACGAGTGGTTCTGGTTCAGCTTGAGCGTGTGGGTTTACAAATGCTGCAGGTGGAGTTATTGGTGCTGGAGTAGTGTTGATGAGGTTAGTGGGGACATTGATAGGTGGCACGTATGGGGTGTATGAATTTGAGTTAATGAGGTATCTGTCACGTTCTCTTTGGTTTTTTAGTCTTATCAGTGCGAGTTCATTTTCGAGCTCAGTGATTGATTTTTCATCGGATGAATTTCCTTTATTGGAAAATTCGTATACTAGTGCTGCGATTAAAAGTGCGAATGTAGCGCATATGAGTATTCTCACGGTGTTCATGTGTGAAGTTTGTGTTTTTTTTTGGGATTACGAAAGGTTTAAATGGTAAAATTTTGAAGATTTTACAATCTGGCTTGAGCCTGAGGATGGATTAGCGCAGAGTGTGGCGGTGAGTATGAAGGTATCAGTCTTAGGAAGTGGAAGCGGTGGGAACGCTACGGTGGTATCGTGCATGGGTAGGGTTTACTTGATTGATGTTGGTTTGAGTGCTAAGCAGCTGGTATTGAGGTTGGAGCAGCGAGGGATTGATCCTGATAAGATAGCTGGGGTTTTTCTGACGCATGAGCATAGTGATCATGCACGGGGCTTAGATGTGTTTTTGCGCAAGAGGGATATACCAGTTTATGCGAATGCTTTGACTAAGGAGGCGCTGGAATGGGGGCTGAAGAGTGAGGTGAGGTGGAAGGTGTTTCAGACTGGCGAGATATTTGATGTGGAGGGCATATCTGTTATGGCTTTTGCTATTCCACATGATGCTGCAGAGCCTGTGGGTTTTGTGCTAGAGAGTGCTTGTAGCAAATTTGGTTTGGTGACTGATGTAGGGTATATTACTCAGTCTATGCGGGTGCATTTGAAGGGTGCTGATGCGTTGTTTGTGGAGGCTAATTATGATGAAGGGCTGTTAGAAGCTGATACTAAGCGTCCATGGGCTACGAAGCAGAGAATAGCTTCAAGGCATGGGCATTTATCTAATACTCAGGCTGGTGAGTTAATAGCAGATGTGGGGTGTGAGAAGTTAAGTTGCGTTTTGTTAGGGCATTTGAGTAGTGACTGTAATAATGCTGGTGTTGCTATAGAGACGATCAGGCCGTTGTTGTCTGGTTTATGTGTGGAGCATTTAGTTTGCTCTGATCAGCATGCGCCTACTGAGTGGTTGGAATTTGGCCATATGGGTGATGGGAAGGGAGTTTTACATGCGCTGAGTAGTGAGCTTAGTCAGGCGGATTTGTTTTAGTTTGTTGATGGTTGAGATTTTTTCATTTCTGCTTTTTTAGCGAATAGGGGGTTAAGTATATTTGCTAGGAATATGGTGCTGGCACCGAGGAAGAAAAGGGGGTGAAGTTTTTCGTGTTCTGCGAAAAGTGCTGCAGCTAGTAGGATTCCGTACACTGGCTCGAAGTTGAAAGCGAGCATGGTTTCGTAGGCGCTGAATGATTTTAGTAGGTTTACGTATAGTAGGAATGCGTATACTGTGCAGACTGAGGCTAGTATGAAGAGCCAGAGCCAGTCTAGTTTGACTGGAACGAAAGTCGAGTAGTCTGCATTTATGAATAGGGCAAATATAGCGCAGGCTATGACTGATCCGATCATTTCATAGAATGTGATGCCTTCTGCTGATGCGCCTTTACGAACCATTGTTTTATTGATGACTGGGAATATGGCTCCGAATGCTGCGGATAGAATTCCGCATAGGAGTCCGGACATGTGTCCACTTTCGACACCTGCGATGAGAATGATTCCGGGTATTATCATAAGGCCAATCCAGAGTTCATGCTTGTGCGGTAGTCTTTTTTCTTGAATGGCTTCTGCTGTGGCTGTGAAGAGTGAGCCGGATGCGACTCCGGCGAGACATATGGATACGTTAGCGAGATCTACAGCTAGGAAAAAAGTGATCCAGTGCATTCCGAGTATGAGGCCTGTCAGTAGTGAGATGCGCTTGAAGCTGAACTGGATGACCTTTCTACGTAGCCAAATAGCTAGGATGAGGGCTGTGAGGCCTGTTCTCCAGATGACTAGTGAGTGGGCAGGCAGTGTAATGAGTTCACCAAGAACAGCGGTGAAGGCTGCGATGATGACTATGAGGTGTAGCTTGAGGTAAGCTGTGACTCGTGCTCTGGTCATGCGTGATGATGTGGATTACAGGCGATTGTAATCCATGGTGTATATTTGTTCTCCAACTCTGAGGTCACCTGTGTTGTAGCCTTTTATGAACCATCGGGCTCTTTGTTCTGAGGTGCCGTGAGTGAAGTGGTCGCTGTTTATTCTCTGGCCCGCTCGTTTTTGGAGCATATCGTCACCGATAGCTTTGGCGCATTGCATAGCGCTCATTATGTCTGCACGGTCCAGTGAGTCAAAGTGTTTGTCATCGTGATGAGCGTAGACTCCTGCTAGGAAATCTGCGTGGAGTTCAAGTCTAACTGATTCGCGGTTGTATGCTATTTTTGAGATTTTCCCGTGTTTGCTGTGTAGTGCGTTGGTTCTTCCCATGAGGTTTTGGATGTGGTGTCCGAATTCGTGTGACACGACGTATGCTCTGGCGAATTCTCCTTTGATTTTGAATTTGGTTTCCATTTCTTCGAAGAATGTTGGGTCGAGGTAGATTCTGTTTTCTGCGGGAAGGTAGAATGGTCCCATACGAGCGTCTGCGATGCTTCCGTTGTCCATTTGTGTTCCGACGCTATAGATGACCATTTTTGCGGGTCTGTAGCGAATTTTATATTTTGGAAGTAATTCTGACCAAAGGTCTTCGTTTGATCCTAGTATGGATTTTAGGAATGATGAGTATTCGTCATTTGGTGTTGTTCTGCGATAGTTGGATGGTTTTGCCTTTTCTGAGTGAGACTCAGTTCTTGAGGGTGTGCCACTAAGGAGAGATCGAGGGTTAATATTTAACGCAAAGATGGCTATAATAGCGCCGATAATGAGTATTACTTTGGTTTTACCGCTACTTTTTGCAAATAGGGAGAAGAAGATCTTACCGATTCCTAGACCTCCAGCTATGCCCATGCTTCTTCTGGAACTTCTGGGGACTGATTCTCCTCGGCGATCTTCTACATTTTGACTTTGTCTTCTACCTTTCCAGCGCATATTTTTAGTTGGTTATTGAGAGAAAAGTATAGGAGTAATACTTGGATTGAAAGATTTCAATGTGCCTTTTTTTAGTTTTGAGTTCGTGATGAGATTTTTTGAGAGTGTTTTAGTTTTGTAGCTATTGGAGTTTTTTAAGGTGACTGCCTTTGTTTTTTGGTTGTAGGGGTTTAGAAGGAGAATGTATTTTTCAAGTATGATGGAATTTACTTTAAAATCCTTGCTATGTTTAAAATAGTGATCTGATGCCCTTTTTAGAATTCTAATGATATTATTTTGGGTTATTTTTTTCTAATCGAGCTGGCGTAGGGACCAGAGTTTTAGTTTTTTGTTGGGGATTTTTTTGCCGTTGCTTTTGCGGTTGGGGTGTAGGTAGTTGCCTTTTAGGTGGTGGATGGTGTCTTTGAGGAAGGCTTTGCTGCCGATGATGCCTCCGTCGATGAAGTAGCG
>CALGZA010000010.1 GCA_937934595.1 uncultured Verrucomicrobiales bacterium
TAAAAATCAAAAAACTTCTTAGCCTTCTCAAAGAAACCCTCCTCAATCGGAGAATTCTTCTCACCAATGCTCTCAGTAAAATGCTTCAACTTCTCCTTCTGATCAGAATTCAGCTTCGTAGGAACCTCCACCTTAACCTCCACATGTAGATCACCCTTATAACCAGAAGAAAGATCCTTTATCCCCTTACCCCTCAGCCTAAACACAGTCCCACCCTGAGTCCCACCAGGAATCTTAATAGAAGACTTACCCTCCAAAGTAGGAACCTTAAGCTCACCACCCAAGGTAGCAACACCAAACGGCATAGGAACCTCACAAAATAAATTCTCTCCCTCACGCTCAAACACATCATGATCCTCCACATCAATAAAGACATAAAGATCTCCCGCAGGACCACCACGCAGACCAGCATCACCATTACCAGATGAACGTAACCTAGTCCCACTATCCACACCAGCAGGAATACGTATCTTAATCCTAGACGTCTCCTGGACCGTACCACTACCACTACAATCCGAACACGGATCCTTAATCATCTCACCAGAACCACCACAATCAGGACACGTAGTCTGCTGAACAAAAATCCCAGCCTGCCTCGTCACAGCACCTCGCCCACCACAAGTCCTACACTGAGTTACCCCACCAGAACTCCTAGAACCCTTACCATCACACCCCCCACAAACCGCCTCCTTCTCTATCTCTAACTCCTTCTCTACACCAACAGCAGTCTCCTCAAGAGTAATGCCCAAATCATACCTCAAATCACTCCCAGATCGCTTCGCTGAACGCTGGCGCCCACCACCACGGCGTCCACCACCACCACCAAAGAAATCCTCAAATCCACCACCACCAAACACCTGTGAAAATATATCAGCAGCATCATGGAAACCTCCACCACCACCGCCACCACCCATACCACCCTCAAACGCAGCATGCCCATACCTATCATAAGCTGCACGCTTCTCCTCATCACTCAATATCTCATAAGCCTCACCTATCTCCTTAAACTTCTCCTCAGCCTTAGCATCATCAGGATTCTTATCCGGATGAAACTTAATCGCCAGCTTACGATAAGCCTTCTTAATAGTAGACGCATCATCATTCTTAGATACACCCAGTAATTCGTAATAATCTGCCTTCGCCATAATATAATAAAATTTCGTTTAAACTAAAATTCCCATCAACCAACTAACAACTACTCACCCAAACCCTCAACCACATCAGAATCACCCTCTACATCCACAACCTCATCAGCCTTCTTAGAAACCACCACATTCGCAGGCCTTATCAACCTATCCCCCAGCAAATAACCCTTCCTCATCACACGGATAATCTTACCCTCCTCAAACTCATCACTCTCCTCCTGACTCATCGCATCATGAACATTAGGATCAAAATCACTCCCCACCAAAGTCTCAGCCTCAGTCACACCCTGACCAGACAAAAAACCCTCAAGCTGAGTCTGCACCATCTGCATCCCCATATAAATCATCGAACCAGAATCACCCTCAGCCGCCATCATCCCCATATTAAAATTATCAATCACAGGCAACAAATCCTCAATCAACCTCTGATTACCAAACTTAATCGCCTCAGCCTTCTCCCTAGACATCCGCTTCCTATAATTCTCCAAATCCGCAGCAGTCCGCATCGCAGTCTCCTTCCACTTTAATAAATCACCCTCCAACTGAGCCTGCGGATCCAGCTCAGCAGCCTCCTCAAGCTCCTCCTCTATCTCAGCATTGATCTCCTCCTCACTTTTCCCCTCATCCCCACACACAGCATCACCCTGAACCTCACCCGGCCCAGCACCTATCACCTCATCCTCATGGAGATCACTAGATACATCATTTGAAATGTCGTTCTTGATATCGTTCTGACTATCGTTTTGCATGCGAATACCCATAACCGCCAAAACCCATTGGTCAACCCTCATTTTAACCCTTTTCAAACAAAAACACCCACCACACAACACACAACCAAAACAAAAGTGGTTCCGCAAAACAGAGCCAATGCCATATTGAAAAATCTTTCTGTTCAAAGATGCATTGAACACCAAAGAATAGAAACAATGAACCGAAAGAAAAGACATCTCAGTGCTGAATGTAAAGCAACTATGAAGAACTAAATAGACATAAGACAAATTATACACAACGCCAACTCCAGCGTCCTCACCAGCCGAGGCCGCCTAGAAAGCAGCACCGATGCCAACACCATCACCACCCAAGGCCCCACCCTAGAATCCAAAGACACCTTCAGCTATGACCGCGCCAGCCGCCTCATCCGCACCAACAAAGGTCGTTACGTCATCATCACCCAGCACACCCAGCACACCCAGCACACCTCCGCCGCCGACTCCCAGCCGCTCACAGAAACCCTCATCGCAGACAATCGCACCTACACCAGCAGCAGAACCTACGATGCCGGCAACCGTCCCGTCACCCACACCTACCCAGACGGAAACGCCACCACCTGGAACTACACCGCACGCAACCTCGTAGAAACCGTCCACTACCAAGACAACTCCATCCTCACCAACACCCACGGCCCCAGCGGAAGGCTCACCACACAAAACTACGGAAACACCCTCAGCAAGAACATCAGCTACGGCAGAAAAGACAACCTCCGCACCAGCGACCAGGCCTTTGCAGGCAACAATAGCCTAGAAGATCTCGCGCTCAGCTACACCTACGCAGCCGACAAGCAAATCATCGCTGAAACCATCACAGGCAAAACCATCCGCACCAAAGGCTTCACCGCCAACTATGATGCCGGCAACCGCCTCATCAGCCACAACCAAACAGCCGCCCAAAACCAGACCCAAACCTGGAACTATGACGGCACCGGCAACTGGAACAGCACCACCAAAAACGGCACCACCCAGAATCGAAACCACAGCTCTAGTGATCAAATCACCAACATCGGAGGCAAAGCCGCCATCCATGACGCCAGAGGGAACTTGACGAAATATCGGATAAACAATAAAAGATACACAGTGACTTACGATTTAGACAACCGCATCAGCAAAGCAAAAGTTGGCAACCAAGCCGTCAACTACCGCTATGATGCACTAGGTCGACGAGTAGCCCGCAAAGAAGGCAGCACCAAAACCGCTCTTATCTGGTGGGGCAACAGCGAATGCGCTGAGCACAAGCACCGCGCCGGCCAAACCGTCATCCAAAATGACATCATGAGCCACCCAACGCGTCTCAACGCCGTCATCGCCCGCGCCAAACAAGGCGACAAAAACAAACTGCAATGGTATCACAAAAACTACCTAGACCACGTCTACGCAGTAAGTAACAAGCGTGGCAAGCTAATCGAGCACTACCGTTACAGTGCTTTCGGTGAAATAGAAATCTTTGACCACCGCGGCAGAAAACAAGGGCA
>CALGZA010000011.1 GCA_937934595.1 uncultured Verrucomicrobiales bacterium
TGAGCCAACAATTAAGCCATATCAAACATCTAAAAGCTATCTATCATCTACAACCTGACATCCGTCACATAATCACCCAAAAAAGAAAACGTAAGTCTCAGATACAGAAGTTAATAGATCTCTTAGCTTGATGCAAATGACTCCACCCCCTCAGATTTAGTTGAACCATAACTATTATAAGGACGTTGCAGCATAAGCCCTGGACGAGCTAATTCAGCATAAACATATCCCTTCACCCGGACCTCAGGAGGCATGCTCTTCCCCTTTTCAAGCTTTATACTCAGCTCTAACTGATTATAGTGTGCTTCATTCGAATTAGGCCTCAAGTTATTATAACCCCTCGTTATACTCCTCGGAACGACACACATGTTATTACTAACATGCATCCTATCTACATTAATACTCACAACATCTCCTTCATACTCCAAATCCTGATGAACTAAACGGTTCAAAAACTCCTCAGAATCCTGCCCCACCCGCAAATCAAAACTAACTTCACCGCGTCGGTATCCAGTATCCCCAGTAATCGTGACTTCATCACTCTCAGAAACAAAAGTCAGCTCCTCTGACGCATCCTCAGAAACACAATCCATTATCAATACTTTGTTACAATAAACCCCAACAACAACCAAAGGAATACAAAGGTAATGCTTAAAACCAAGCTTAAACCAAGATGACCTAAACTGCAGCACCACCATAACATTCAGAACAATGCCTAGCACCAGCAAAACCACTAAAGTCACATATATATTCGACACAGCTCCAGCTAAAAATACACCATTCTGAATAGAATAACACCACGCTAACGCCCCAATTATCCCAATAACAGAAATACCGCTGATAATTGCCAGCCAGCTCAATGGACGAAGGAAACCTAACATTCCCGCTCCATGTAGCATCAACAATGCCGCCACTCCATGCATAAACATTACCCAAGCCAACACCTCAAGTCCTACCCAGATGGACATCGAAAAAGAATGATACATCCAGACATTAATCACAAACATCAACACAACGGGCAGCGCCACCACACCCAGAAAAAAGAGAAACTTTGCAAAATACAAAGGCCACTACCGCACAGGCCGTGTCTGCCAAGCAGAACACACCTCCCTATAATCATCTCTTTTATAGACACACAAAGCAAAAATAAACACAAAGCAACCAATAAAAACATAGGCCAGCTCTACACTATAGCGTATATTGCCACGCGACCTATAATCAATCAGTGGTGCATCCCAAGAAAAAAACATCCAGCACGCCCAGCCCAGAAAAATTACCCAGAGCCCTACCAGCCAGCGAAAGCTGAGCCATTCACATTTCAATTGATGAAGTATCATTTGTTTCGTTTTCATTATTTTATTCCTTTCTTTTTAAGATATCCCACAACATCTTGAGGAAGAAAGACTTCTATATCAACATCCATTCTAGAGTCGCTGACTTGAGTCTTCCGGTAAACATACAGCTCACAATCATCGAACCATGAGCTGAAGTCCACGTCATACTTACTCTCACCACGCCTTACACGAGCAGAGCCCCATTTTTTCTCAGTTGCTGCCAAATCAATGCGCGTAGTATAAGACCCTTTAGTAAGGTGAGTTTCTACATAGATACCACCCCCATTTTTACCTTGTTTTAGCATCTGCGGCCTAATCCACTCTCTTTTCTGATGATTAACCAGCACCACATCCAGAGGATAACTATTACTTCGCCAGTCATGCTCATCAAAAGGACTAAGCATAAGCCCTGTGTTAACAACCTTTACATCAAGCTCTCCGCCATTGGCTTCAGGCTTCCAAGACACATGAACTCCATCCTTATTCTGACTATCTCTCTCCCGTAGTTTAGTTGTGAATATTTGTCTATAGTTATTGGACCTCACTACACTATGACCTGTCACCCTCGCTTTGATGTCACTTAAAATAACTTTACTGTCACCAGAGCGGTGCCTATTCTTAGAACCTCCATAAACAAACATCGATAAATTTGAATAACTCTTACTGACCGATCTTCTATCAGTAGTGAGATTTAAGTAATTACTCCACAAATGGTCGCCATATACCCTCTCCCTACCATGAGTGTGATGTATTTCAAAAACAGGTAAAATAACCTCAGGCTCCACATTTATACCATTAATACTGAGAATCAACTCACCGCTGTGAATATAATCAGGCTCTATTCCCTGCGTTGATTTAGGGAGCTCAAATTGATAACTATAAGTATCAAATTTAGTGCTCTCCATATTCGCAGAACTACTTCCTGTCCCAGACCCTGCTTTCACATTAACAGATCTATCTGCTACTGCCTTGAATTCATGAAAATCATCAAAATCAAAGCGCATCGTCGTTGCCCAGAGCCCTCCTAGTGGAATAGCATGTAAAGCTATCAAAACCACACATACACACCAACAAGGCCACAAAGGAAAACGCTTTTTACCCCTGAAAAGAGCCAAATAAAGTAATCCCAATACAACGAATAAAATAATAATAACATAACTGTAGATCCACTCATCTTGATGACTAAACATAGGTACTCCGATTTTCTCTAGTATGAGAACTCCCCCACCAATACAACCAAAACAGCCCAAAGTATGAAACCATGAATACTGAACATTGAAAAAGGTCACCGCCAAAATAACACATAATCCCCATACCCATATCTCAAACAGCATCATCCCAGTTACCGGCCAACCAGCAATCGGCAAATAAACCAAACAAAACAAGATACTCACAGGAACCATAACACACACCAAAACCAATAAAGCCTTGGCCCCATAAATAGTAATTGCAGGCATCGGTCGCGTATTCCACTGCGCCCTCTTATCCAGAAACAGATCCCTCACCTGCGTTAGAACGGTCAAAAGGAACAAACAAATCCCGACAAACACATACATCGTAGTCATGTAAATCGACTTTAATAACCAAAATCCATCCTTCAATTCAGCATCCCAAGCAGTCAACATTAACCAGCTAATCATAGAAAAAATAACAGCCCAAGCCAACAACGCCCAACGCAAAGAATAAAACTCAACCTTAAACTGATGCACTAATAATCTCATCTTATTGAACAGTAGAAGTTACACTCTCCTTCGCCGCGCGCCTCACACGCTTCTTCTCCCTCGCCATTACCAAATAAATATCCCTTAGAGACAAACTCTCCAACTCAATCAAAGCATCAGCCCCAAATAATCGCCTTAAATCCCCCTCACTAGTTGCAGAAAAATCACTCACCGTAAATGTCCATCGTCTGCCATGATCCGTCTCTATGTTCAGCCACGCATCACACAGCTCCACCTTCACAGGATTCTCCACAGTAACATCCACCTTCTTATACCTGGCCTGTAAATCCTCTAACGGCTCAGAAACCGTCACCTTACCCTTATCAATAAGTGCCACCGTATCACAAAGGCGCTCCACCTCATGAATATCATGAGAAGATAATAATATCGTCCACTCACCACCCTGCATCAACTCAATAATCCCATCAATCAACTCCTCCCTAACCAAAGGATCTAATCCACTAAACGGCTCATCTAAAATCAACAGCTCCGGCCTGTAAGACAATGAACACACTAGCATAGCCTTCATCTGCATCCCCCTAGAAAAAGCACCTATCTTTTTATCCATCGGCAAATCAAAATCCTCCACCAGCTCATCACAAAACGCATCATCCCAAGTCGGATACATCGGCCTCAAATACGTGATCAAACGCTCCAAAGTCCAGTTCATATACATCTTCTGGTTCTCAGACACATACCCCAGCTTCGCATACTCAGCCTGACCTAACCCACCAAGAGGCTTACCAAGAACAGATCCCTCCCCCTTATGCGCCGCAATAACACTAGCGATAACCCTCAATGTCGTCGTCTTACCCGCACCATTCTCTCCCAGCAGAGCCACCGCTCGCCCCTTCTCTACTCGTAAATTCAGCCCATCCACCGCAGCAAAATTCCCATACTGAACAACTAAATCATTCACCTCTATTATTATATCCTTATTCACTATACTCATTATTTTTTTCTATGTTTTAAATGATCCCAAGCCTCTTCCAGCGCACCAGAAAGCTCAGATTTACTAAATCCTAATCGCATCGCCTCTATAACTATCTCCTCCACACCCAGCTCCTCTACCTTCGCACTTTTTGATAACTTACTCTGCCTAGCCACCCTCGTCCCCCTTCCAGGCAAAACCTCAAGCGTCCCCATCCCCACCAAATGCTGCACCACCTTATGAGCCGTATTCGGATTAATCCCCACATCCTTACTCAGAGCCCTAACAGCAGGAAACTTCTCACCCTCCCTCAAGCGCCCCACCGCTATTGCCCTGTGCACAGCATCTATAACCTGCTCGTATGCGGGCTTTCCGGGCTGAATAGTTAAACTAAAAGGTAATTCACTCATTGCTGTTTACGTGTATTAGTTCACATGGTACACTAAATCAATAAAAATAAATAAAAAAATCATCAACCCATCACTCATGCATTATAAAATAAAGCTTTTTTATAATATACAGCCCACACAACAACACTCATCATCAGCCCATGAAAGTCGATATCAACCAAGCAACCCTATTAAAATACATCAAATGCAACTTTTGGATATACTGGATACCAAAACTAGGCCAGTGGTGGTATAAAAAATACCTTAACAACCTCAAATACGAGTTCACAGATAACTTCTTCATCCAAGAAGGAGGCGTATTCTTCTACCATAAATAACGCGTCCCACTCCAAGGCATACGCGAAGCCTCAATCCACCGAGGCCCTATAAGCCAACTTTTAAACATCTCCATCGTCACCGCACACACAGCAGGCCGGAACATAGGAGCACCAGAAATCTTTATCCTATGCCCCTCAGAACCAGATGAGCTCATCAAAAAACTCACAGAACAGCGCTTCAAACATGAGCTTGTATCACCAAAACAAGAGCATACTATAGACAGATAAACCCCAACGCTTAATAATAAATAAAACCACTTCTAAACATCATGAAAAACCGCGACATACTCATAACACTATACGGACTACACGTAATCTGGACCGGACTCTGGCGCAGTATACAAGCCGCAGAATACAAGCCAAACGCACTCTGGTTCTGCCTAACAATGGGCCTAATAGTCATCTCCGCAAGCTTCCTATACCGAAAAGGTAAACAACGTATCGCCACCATAATAGCCGCAGCCGCAGCTAACATCATCCTCATATTCTACGCCATAGAATTCATCTCCAAAGCCTCAACAGAAGCCAACTTCAGAGTAGGGCTAATCATACTCAGCTCCATAGCCCTCTTAGTAACTATCTTCTTACCGAAAAATTCTAACCCCACAGAAGATCACTAGTAATAAACGTGGACTGCAACAACCCCACCTCCACTTCCAGCTAAACCTCATCAAGCTTCCGATTCCTCCTCTGAACCGCCTTAATAACAACCCCATCAGCCGGCCCAAACATCCAAGCCAAAACAAACAAACCCGTCCCAGCCACAACCACACCAGCTGACTCCTTCCCATTAAGCCAAACACTAAAATACATCCCCATCACAGAAGAAACCAACGCATGAAGTACCGACAAAACCAATAACAACTTCAACCTATGCGTGCACAAATAAGCAGTCGCTCCAGGAAGTATAAGCAGTGCAATCACAAGAATCGCCCCCACTGCCTCAAAAGCCGATACCACCACCACCGAAATCACTGCCATCATACCATAATGAACCACCGCAGGCTTGTACCCAAATGATGCAGCCAAGCCAGAATCAAAGGAACTCAATGTCAAAACGCGGTAAAAAATAATCATCAAAATCACCGTCCCAGCAGCAACCACAGCCGCAGGAATAAGTGAATCAGGAACATCCAAACCCATCACCCCCACCGTCTCAGCATACGCAACATGCTGAAGATTACCCTCCAGCACCATATCCTGATGCAAATGAACCTTATCGCCAATAATCACGCGGATAAGAATCAACCCCAGCGCAAATAAAGAGGTGAAAGCTATCCCTATCGCTGAATCCTGCTTAATGCGCGTATGCCTGTGAATCTGCTCAATCAGAAAAGTAACCAGTAATCCCGCCAAAGCAGCACCCACAAGCAACCAAGGCGATGACAAATCACCCACAAAAGCAAATGCCACCACTATCCCAGGTAAAGCACTATGAGAAATAGCATCTCCCACCAGCGACATCCTCCGTAAAATAAGAAAAACCCCCAGTAGCGCACAAGGCAAAGCAACCAGAAAACTCATCCCCACCATCCACCAGCTATCTTGATCCAGCTCCATCATATCAATACCCCGTCTCCTCCTGCTTGCCCGCAGCCTTCTCCATCTGCAAAGTCGTTTCTAAATTCGGTATCGGCTTACCATGAGGATCAAACTGAGGAAAATTAAGATCTCGCTCCAGCTTTCTCACCGTATCAGCTCCTAAAATATGCTCAATCTGCTCCGCATCATCATGCACATGATCAGCCGCATAATCAGCCTGATCAGTCAGATACAGCTCCCATAACCTATGGTTTCTCACTATCTCAGCCGCCCTCCTCCACCCAGAAGAGGTCAAATAAAGAGCAGACTTACCCTCCTCCCAGCTAGCCTCATCATTTCTAACAAGCTGCTGACCATCCTTAGTAACTTGCTCAAAAGATAACTTCCTCACCTCCGCAAGCCGCTCCACCCCCACACCAGATGACTTAAACCCATCCTCCTCAATGATCCGGTAAATCGCCTTCAATGTATTCTCCCTATGAACGCGTGACTTCATCCCAGACCTCCTCAAATACTTAGCCAGCACACCATGACGAGGAGCCAAAAAATACGTGCAAGCAAACACAAACGCTGCCAGTAATGTGATCACCGGCCCAGTCTGAAACCTCACATCTATACTCGCTATATACCACCCTCCCAAGGCAGCCAACACACCCAATAAAACAGACAATCCCATCATCTTCTGAATCCTATTCGTCAACAAATAAGCAGTAGCAGCTGGCGTAATCAACATAGCAGATACCAATATCACTCCCACAGCCTGTAATGCCACTACAACAGCAAATGCCAGTAACCCAAAAAACAACCCATTCAAAAACCTCACAGGATAACCCAAACCAATTGCAAATCCCTCATCAAAACTCAATACACGGAAAGGCCTCAGAAACATACACACCAGCATCCCCACAGCAAAGGTAGACCCCACCATCAACCATAAATCAACATCAGCTATCGTAGTCAAATCACCAAACAAAAAACCATCCACACCAGGAAACTGCTGCGTCGAATTCCAAAACACTCCCACCGCAAAAAAAGAAGCCAGCACTATCCCCAGCGCCGCATCAGACTTCAGCCGCGTGCTAGTCACTATAGCACGCACCACCCCCACACCCATTAAACCAGCTACCAAGGCACAAACAAAAATCACCCACGGATCCCTATCATCACTCCACATAAACCCAGCAACCACACCAGGAAAAACAGCATGGGAAATAGCATCACCCAGTAAAGCCACTCGCCGCACAACAACAAAACAACCCAACAAACCACAACATATCCCCACACAAATAGCCGCTATAGGAGCCTTCTGCGACAGCGAAAGCGCCAAAACATCTCCAACATTAAACAATTCCCACATCATCAAATCTCATGCTTAGCCTCCGGTGTCTTAGCCGCCCGTTCCGCCACCTCATCAAGAATAGTCAATCGCCCACCATACGTCTTCTGAAGCAACTCAGTCGTATACATCTCATCCGTTTTCCCATAAGCCACCAACCGCATATTCAACAACAGCAAATGATCAAAATACTCACGCGCGGTCTGTAAATCATGATGCACCACTAGCACCGTCTTACCACACTCACGCATCTCCTTAAGTAGCTCAATAATAGCCGACTCAGTAGCAGCATCCACTCCAGCAAAAGGCTCATCCATGAAATATAAATCACTATCCTGCGCCAATGCCCTCGCCAAGAAAACCCGCTGCTGCTGACCACCAGAAAGATTACCAATCTGCCTCTTAGAATACGGAAGCATCCCCACCTTATCTAGCGCCTCAGAAGCTATCATCCTCTCACGCTTTCCTACCCTGCCAAATAACCCCAGCTTCCCATATGTCCCCATCAAAGCCACATCCATCACCGTAACAGGAAAATCCCAGTCCACACTCTCTCGCTGAGGAACATAACCCACCCGATGCAAATTATCAGCCAGAGGTTTCCCAAAAACCTTCACCCACCCCCCAGAATGAGGAACCACACCCATAATCGACTTAATAAGCGTAGACTTACCAGCTCCATTAGGCCCAATAATACCAACCAAACTCCCAGCCTCCACCTCCACATCCACCCCATAAAGAACCGGACGTTTATGGTAGGTAACTGTCAGATCATGAGTCTCCAGCGCTATCATTTCAACCCTTCCACTATAGCGTTCACATTATGCTTAATCATACCAATATAACTCCCTAAATCGTAAGTCTCACCATTCACCGTCTCCAGCTCCCCCACCTTACCAGTAGCATCAGCATAGAGCTCCTTATCAGAAACCGCCACTCCTGCATCCTTAGCTATCGCCTCTATCCCCTTCTTATTAGCTGCACTCTCAGGAAATATCATCTTCAATTGCCTCTCTCTAATAAAAGCAACTAACTCCTCCACCTTCTTCGGCCCACTCTTATCTCCAGGAGCCAATCCATCTATCGCCTTAACCTCAAAATCAAAAGCCCTCGCATAATACATAAACGCATCATGGCTCGTCACTAAAATCCTACGCTCAGCAGGAACCTCACGCATCCGCCCCTTAGCCCACTCACTCAGATCCATAAGCTCCTTACGGTAAGCGTCCCCCCTCTCTTTATACTTCTCACCATTCTTAGCGTCCTTAGCCACCAGCGCATCCACCACTACATCAATGGTCTTAGACCATAAGAGCGGATCACCCCAAACATGAGGATCAGCATACGCACTATACTTCTCCTCAGGCTGAACTAATTCAGACTTCTCCATGCCACTCGTCACCCTATGAGCCGTCTTCAAAAGCTCAATATTCTTCTGCAACGTCTCTTCTAAATGCAACCCATTGTAAAAAACCAAATCAGCACTCTTCAATGCCTGCCTATCAGATGACCTAGAACTATAACTATGCGGATCCACTCCCTCACCCATCACCCCATAAATCTCAACATCATCTCCTCCTATAACCTTCACTAAATCTTGAACCATCGTTGTAGTCGCCGCTATCTTCAGCTTAGCTCCTGACTCAAACCCATCAGCAGACTCCCAGACATTCTGTGAACCCTTACCCCCACAACTGTTGAATACCAATAAGGACAAACCCATTGCCACCAACTTAAACAAATCTCTCTTCATACCAAACCTCTATGCCTCATCACACTACCAGTCAAATAAAAATTAGCCTAGCCTAAGTTTTTATAACTAGCATTTTCAATAAAGCATTTTCACGCTAATTAGTTAACATACCATAAATATCCCATTATTTAGATAAAAGAGCATCTACCTGTCGCTCTACAAATAATAAAGCAGAAATTCATTATGTTATTTCACCATCCACCGAAATATCATATAAAGCGTTTGCGTATAAAAATAAAAGTATCTCGTAAATTGAGAAAATTCACCACAAGACAAACATAATCGCCCCATACCATGTCAGAATCAGAAGATAAACAGCACCTAGCACCACTGCCAGATTCTCTCCGCGAACAGCTTGAAAGCTTTAAAAAGCATCTCTGGCGGATTAAGATCACCGAAGCCGTCCTTGCTGGTCTCATAGGTCTTCTATTCTCATTCGCACTCATTTTTGCTCTCGACCGCTTCTGGGAGATCCCTCCCCTTGTAAGGCTCATCGTCCTCATAGCCGGCGTCTCTCTCTTCGCCGTATTCGCTCCATTCTGGATCAACCGTTGGGTTTTTAAACACCGTAAAGAAAACCAACTAGCACGCCACATCTCTAAACACTACCCAAACCTAGGTGACAGACTACTCGGTGTCGTAGAACTACAAAACCAAGACGAAAGCCAAAAAGCACTCTCGCCTGAGCTCCGTGAAGCGGCCATGGTCGCCGTCGCAAATGAAACTAAAGACAGAAATCTAAGCCTCGCTATATCATCATCATGGACACGTAAACTTGCACTAGGTTTCACTGCCCTTGCTCTAGTAGCTGGTGGAGCATTCATCGCCTACCCTAAAGCAGGTAAAAATGCCCTCGCCAGATGGTTCATGCCCCTCTCTAAAACTGAACGCTTTACCTTCACCCAGGTAGACATGTCTAAAATCCCTCAGCCACTCTACACCCCCATTGGAGAAAAATTCACCATCCCCATCCACCTCAAAAAAGAAACCGAAGACACTCCCTCATTCGCAAAAGCCAAATACACCAACGCTAAATGGCAAAATTACCCATACTCAAACGATAAATACACACTCGAATTCCCAGGAAAACGAGAAAAAGGAACCGTCAGCCTCCTCTTAGGTGACGCCAAACATAAAATCACCGTCCAGCCCATACACAGACCAAAAATCAGCGGCTATCAACAAGAAATAATCTACCCAGAATACCTTCAGCGCGAGCCCATACGCGCCTCACTAGCTACCACTCAGACAGAAGTCCTCACCGGCTCTAAAGTCACTATTACAGCATCAGCAGACCGTAAACTAAGTTCTGCCAAATTCCACTCACCCACCTTCGAGCCTCATGCTCCAGAGATCGATGAAGAAGAAGCAGAAATCCAAGGCATCGACATCAACGCTAAACCAGAGCCCGTCGCGCTGAGTCTAAATCACACCATCTCCGGTAACTCCGTGATCACAGATCCTATCAAAATCAAAGATGGCACCATCACTCTTCCTCTATCATGGGTAGATGAATACGGAATCGCAGGTATAAAATCATCAGAATTCACCATCAATTCAGTGCCTGACCTACCTCCCGTAACATACACAGAACGTGATTCAAAAAGCACCGTCATGCTCTACAATCAAGTCCTAAAGTTCAAACTCGCTGCTGAAGACAACTACGGCATCAAAAAAGCAGGAATCGTTTGGAAAGGTGAATTCACCACACCATCCCCAGACACCCCAGCCTCAGCTGAAAAAACCCTTCTTACTGGTGACCCATACATGACCTCAAGCAACAAAGAAGTTCTAATCAACTTCGTTGAAGAAGGCATCACACCCCAGAAACTAGAAGTTAGAACATGGGTGGAAGACTATAACCCTGATACACCACGCATCTTCTCAGAACCCATCACTATATTCATTCTGAGCAAGGAAGAACATGCTGATCATCTAAGAGATAAAGTTGATAGTATTCAGACTAAAATGCAAGACGTTACCAGAACAGAACAGGAAAACTTGGAAAAAAACAAACAACTCCTCAAAGACTTAAAAAATCCTAAAAAAGCAGCAGAAGCCAAAGCTAAACTCGCAGAACAAAAACGCGCAGAACTAGAAAATAAAGACGAAGTCAAAAAACTAGCACAAGAAATGACAGAAGCATTCAAAGAAGCCATCAAAAATGACTCTATCAAAAGCAAAGCTCTTAAAGACATGAAAGATGTCCTCAAAGACCTAAAAGATATGGCTAAAAAAGACATGCCAGAAGTTGCTGATGACTTAGATAAAGCTCAAAACAAAAAAAATTCAGAAGAAAAAACCAAGAAAGACCTCGATTCAGCTATAAAAAAACAGAAAAAGCTAATCGAAAAAATGAAGAAAACTTCTAAAAAAGCAGACCGAGCCAAACTCAAACTAGAAGCAGGAACATTCGTCAACCGCCTCAGAAAAGCAGCCGCACAAGAAGAAGCCATTGCCGGAACTATCATACAAGAAGCTAACAACATCTTCGGTCTACATTACAACGAATTAGACCCAGAACTCAAAAAAGTAATCCAAAGAATCTTCCTATCCCAAGAGAAAACCACATCGGACATTCGCTGGATCCTAGAAGACCTAACATTCTTCCACCAACGCACAGAAACACCCATCCATAAAGAAATCGTCGAAAAAATGAACGACGAAAAAATTAAGGATGATAAAACTATTACAGAATTCGTAGCCTCCATCGAAAGACAAATAGAAGAACAGCACACTGCCATGACCATAGACAATGTCATATTAACCGCCAAAAAACTACGCGAATGGGCCAAATTACTTGAACAAGCTAAAGATGAGGATTCTTCACAGGGTGAATCAGACGGAGGATCTCCACCACCTAACAACGAAGACAAAGACTTTGAATTCATGCTCAAAGTCATGAAAATGATTCAAGCTGAACAACTACTCAGAGACAAAACCCGCGCCCTAGAGGAAAGCAAAAGAAATGCACTAAAATCATCTCCTGCACCATTACCATAGCATAAAACCAAACAGCTATCAGCTCCACTCTCTTCTCATACGCAATTTGACACAAAAATCATATGACCTTAAAGAAAAGCATTCTCAAAACTCACATCCTTGCTCTACTCGCGATAACTTCCTCATTATTCATTGCCTCAACTATGAATGCTGATGCTCAAGGCCGTAAAAGAAATAAAGTAGTCACCATACCTCCTAATGTTGAAATCTCATACAAGAACGGACTAAAGTTCCTAGCTAGAATACAAAAGGCCGACGGCACATTCAGTGAAGACGCAAGATCTGGTCGAGGATACAGTTCTCAACCCGGTATCACAGGTATTTGTGTCCTTGCGTTCCTCGCACACGGCGAAGATCCTGAATTTGGCCCCTACGCTAAAGTAATTAAAAAAGGAATCAACTCCATACTCAAACAACAAAAAAGTACAGGATATATCGGTAGCAGCATGTATAACCACGGCTTCGCCACTCTAGCTCTAGCAGAAGCATACGGCATGATCGAAGATGATAGACTAGCCGGAGCTATCAAAAAATCTGTTGCCCTCCTAATAAAATCCCAAGAATCTAACTCCAAAGGTGGCTGGCGATACACCCCAGAAGATAACAGCGCAGATAGCACAGTTGCTGGATGCCAGCTGGTAGCTCTTCTCGCCGCCAGAAATGCAGGCATTCCCGTTCCAGATAAAAACATAGACCTAGCTGTCAAATACATGGAAAGTTGTAGAGCTTCCAATGGTGGTTATGGCTACACCTCTAAATCAAATCCCAGAACCACCCTCACTGCAATAGGCTCACTATGCATGTCTCTCGCTAAGAAAAAAAATGGGAAAGGCTTTAAAGCTAGCACCAAATTCTTAGAAAAACGCATCGAAGATAATGGTGAATACCTCTTCTATCACCAATACTACATGGCTCAAGCACTATTCCACGCTGACGAGGAAATATGGAAACGTTGGAACGATAGAAATTCAGCAATAATGACATCAGCACAAGCAGGAAACGGAAGCTGGAATGATAATAGATTAGGCAGTTCAGGTGCTACTGGATTCGCATTATTATCTATGGCTCTTAACTACAGATTCCTCCCTATATACGAAAAATAATAGCGCCACATCTCTATAGTATGAAACTTATCACAACCCATCTCATCAGTCTTTTAGCCATCACGTCCTCCATGGCTGCTGACAACCATGATCTCATAAACTTTAAAAACCATGACACACTCCATGGTAAATTCATAGGTTTCACCAAATCAGGAAAAATCATCTGGAGAAATAATGCAGCAGACAAAAATATCGCATTCACTACACCTGAAGTGCGTAAAATAGTCATAAACAAAGGCAAACCAATTAAAGAATTCACTCACAAAGGCTTTATCGAACTGACAAACAACGATAAAATTCCAGGTAAATTCATTTCTTACTCCAATGATAAAATCACTATCAATACCGACTATTCAGGAACCATTAATATCCCCAAAAAAGAAATCCTAAACGTTCACTTTAATCCCACTGGACATCATTTCAGATATTCTGGCCCATTTTCTAAAGATGAGAAATGGCTACTAAAATACGCGGACAACCGTGATACCTCCACCATCGATGAGAAGAAAAAATCTTGGCAGTTCAAAAATTTCAGCCTTACTCATAAAGGTGATCACAGCGCCATACTCAAAAAACTCGATCTGCCTGAAAAATTCAAGATTACATTTAACGCATATACAAATCAGTTCTACTACCCATCCTTAGTATTAATGGCGGATCTAAAAATACCTAAGAACATTAAAGCAATTGAAAATAACAACCAATACAGCAATAGATACGGACGGTATAATAAAGCTCACTCTCTAGGTAACTGTATTCTCATATCATTGAGCCCTACACGCTCCACTTTGAATTTCCATGGATTCAATGATAAGAATACTCCAGAACTAAAAACATTAAATAACATAGTAAAAAATACTAGCTCAGACTCTAAAACCTCTAAAACCGCATTTGAAGTCAGATGTGATAAATCTACAGGAGCCACCTTGCTATACGCTAACGGGAAAATGGTAGCAAATTGGAACATCAGCTCAGTTATCAATAAACTCAAAGGATCATACATTGGATTCAATATCTCTCACAGAAGTAAAAAAAGTAATACCGCTATTAGCGACCTTACCGTTAGTCAGTGGAACGGCATACAAGATTCAGACCTATCCCTAGAACATGAGTCACGTGATGTCGTATTGCTAGATAACATTACTGATAGATACTCCGGTGAAATTACCTCCATCACAAACAAAGTAGTCGAAATGAAATCCGACCATGGAGAATTAACCATACCCACAGATCAAATACACTCTGCCACATTCCAGAGAGCCACCCCCAGTGAGCCACTGAAAGATGTAGAAAATGAAATAACCATTCATTTCTACGGTACAGGTTCAATCAGCGGTAAACTCGTAGAATCAAATAAAGAATCCGTAACAATAGAATCCTCAAAATGTGGCAAATTGAATATCAAAACTGAATTCATTCACGCTATAGAATTCTCTAGTATGGACGAAGTTCACGAGAACTTTGATTAAACTATCCCCCTAAACACAGCACACAAAATCTATTTCCTAATTTTAAAATGAGTTCAAAATCAATCATATCCACCGTCTGCTTATTCACCTCAGTATTACTGAGTCATTCTAAAACCTCAGACTCAATTACTCTTAATAACGGAAACACCCTCTCAGGAGAATTGAAACCAAGTAACAAAATAAGTACATTCACATTAAAATCGGCTATCTCAAACAAGCCTATCAAAATCAAAGAATCTTCAGTGCACGAAATCATCTTCAAAACCAAAGAAAATAGCATCACTGAACTCAAAGATAACATCCAACTTATAAATGGAGATAACATCTCTTGTTCTATCACGCAGCTCAACAAAGATTCCGTCACTATCAATACAAATTCTATCGGAAATCATACTATACCTCGTAACAAAATCACTAAAATCATATTCAACGGTATAGGAGACAAATATATCTACTCCGGCCCAGGAAAAATTAGCAGGTTATGGATTACTAAAAACGGTAAACCTAAGATCCAAAATAATAAACTAATTTTCAATGAATACTCAGAAGCTGCAAAAATAATTAATAACTTACCTGAAAATTATACATTCGAGTTTACAACCACATTTCAAGATAACGCACCTACATTAAGAATTTATCTTTCCTCAGATACAGCAAACCATGACAAAAAAGATGATTGCTTCTTCCTTGACATCAATAGACGCCAAATCAGTGTTAAATCATATAACAAAGGAAATATTAAAACATTATCTGAACTTAATCCTGACGAAAAATTATTCGATAACTCCTCATTTCATGTAGCCCTTCACGTAGACCGGAAAAAAAAACAACTAGCACTCTACATAAACAACGACCTCAAATTAACCATCTTAGACACCTTAATAAAACCTAAAGGTAAATACTTCATATTTAAAAATCTAGCCAGATCAGGATACAAGACAGAAATAACTAATATAAAAATAGCCAACTGGACTGGTAGTGTGCCAAAGAGTGTCAATCCAACAAAACAAGCTTCTACAAAACATGACTTCATTGTAAATAAATCAGGTGAATTCATTACAGCAAATATAGCTAAAATCATTAATACTGACAATACACCTCATTTGCTTTTTAAACTCCCATTCGCTAAAAAAGAATCTTCAATTCCATTAAATTCATTAAATTACATAAAATTTAAATCCCCTGAAAAACCCTTATCTCCTGTCAAATCAAACTATAAACTCATACTCAATTCTGGTGCATCGCTTTCATATCTAAAATCACAAATGATGAATGATCATTTAAATATTTATAATCCACTTCTTGGAGACTTAGCTATCCCAAGTTACGCGCTCTCGTCTGTTGAAGCCATTCCTACAAAAGATCCTAAAGATAAATCAGATGATTAATTCATCTAACAAATGCTAGCTAAAATTCTATAATTGATAACTCATTCACTATGTCCTTACCCATTTTCAAATTAATAACATCTACTCTCTGTCTCATTCTCAGCAGCCTTTCCTTGCTTGCCATTCAGGAGGCTAAACCAAAAGAGGACCCAGTAATTACTAACCCATTAATCTCGTTAGAGGGCTCCATACACTTCGATAATGGAGATTCAATAAGTGGTAAAATACTGAATTGGTCTAAATCTAATATATCTGTCAGTAGCCCAGACCTTCTAGAGCCCGTAACCTTCTCAAATTCAAATATTCTTAAAATTACTTTTAATGATAATCAAACCACAAATAAAGCAAATCCACATCTAGACGAGACTATACTTATCATGAACAATCGTGATAACGAAGTAGGCAAAAACGGTATGATCAGAGGCAGCCTTGTAGACATTACCCCCCAGAAAATTAAACTCAATACAGCATACGCAGGGGAAATCTCAGTGATGAGAAAATTCATATCCAAAATGGAAATAGACCCCAAAAAAGGCTACTTATACTATGGCCCCAAGAGCCTAGAGCATTGGCACAATAACTCATTGACCAAGGGATGGAAGTTTGAAAACAATTCTCTAATCTCTTCTAGAACCGCTAATGGTAATATTGCTAAAAACATAAATCTCCCAGACCAAACATCAATCAGCTTTGACCTGTCATGGAAAAAATCACCCTATATATCACTCTTCCTTTATTCATCTGACCATGAAATGGCTAGACCAGATAACTACTACAAGCTTAGTCTCGATAGAGGTAGATGGTTGTTAAACAAATACATTGATGGTAGAAGAGTTAATACCACCAGAATACTTAAAGAAAAAAAACTATTATTAAGAAAAAATGCTTTCGGTAGACCCAGAATAACACCACTAAAATCATTCAATAAACTGCACGCACAATACTCAATTTATATAGATAAAACCAAAGGCTTATTCCATATCTACCAAAATGGTAGTAAATTAATATCATTTCTAGATGCAGATCCTAAAACCAAAAAATTTGGAACTGCCATGCACCTACTTAACAACTCACGGTATCCTGTCAGAATTAAAAATCTCAGAATTTCCAAATGGAATGGCCATATTCCTAACAAAATAAACGAAAAAACCTTCAGCAGCCTAAAAGATGCTAAACAACCCAAAGTCGAAGGTGAACATATACTTCTTAAAAACGGAGATTTCCTATTCGGAAAAATCAACAAAGTGGACAATGGGCTCGTTGAAATAGAAACTAAACACGCTCCCCTTAAACTCCCCTTAAACAGATTGAGATCTATCGATATCACCGCATCCATTAAGAAAGAGGAACCTATTAAAGACATTGATGATATCAAATGCTACTACAAAGATAAAGGATGGGTCATCCTAAAGCTCATCGCATTAGGAGAAAAATCATTTACTGCCTACCACCAAGCCATTGGTGAAAAGAAATTCAATTACAACGCATTCAAACGTATCGACCTCAATATATACGACGAAGAAGCCAATAGTAAGAGAAAACCAGATACATGGTAAGCTGCTAGCACCAAACCCACTAAAATATATCAATGTCGTAATTATATGAAGCTATTTCAAAAATCATTACTCTGCTTATGCACGTCAACTCTATGCTTATACTCTAAATCATTCGCTGGCCAACCAGCTAAAATCACCTTCCATAATGACGATTCCCTGCGCGGCTCATTCACGGGAATTACCGAAAAAAATAAAGCCGTTTTGAATAGTGAGTTTTCTGCTGAGCCTATCCATTTTGATGTTTCTCAAGTTAGCAATATTGTATTTTACAACACTAACTTCAAAGTCCCTTCAAAGTCGATAAGCAGAATATCATTACTAAACAACGACATCATTGAAGGACATATTATAGAATTAGCAGATAGCAGCCTTAAGCTGAAAAGCCCAAATCTAGGAGATATCACTATCCCCAAAAAATACATTCTCGAAATAGACAACAAAATCTCAGATAAAGAGATAATCTATCAAGGCCCTAATAAGAAAAAAGAGGACTGGAAGCTGCTATTCAGCAGCCCAAAAATCGCAGGGAAATACAAAGAAGCGAAAGCACCCTGGATCCTCAATGACTACAACATCACTCATAATTCTCTCGAAGGTGCATTTCTAACTAAAGCATCTTATCCTGATAAATTCTCTGCTACATTCAACATCAAAAACACGCAACCATACGCTCCAGCCATCATCCTTATGGCTGATCTTAACATACCAAAAGAAATCAAACAGCCTGAGAATAAGCTAAAAAGAATGACGGGAAGAATACACCATGGTAAATACCTAGGTAACTCATTTGTGATGGGACTCAGCGCCAATACACCCAGACTCACCTACTACGGATTCAATGATGACCATTCACTCGCACTCAAAAGCTTCGAGAATGACATTCCCAGAGGTTTCAACCGCTCTTCCACCACGTCTACTAATTACGAAATCAAAGTAGATAAAACAAAGGGCATCATTCTACTCTTCGTTAACAATAAAATCTCAGCCCGCTGGAAAGTAGATTTCAACAGTATAAAAGCCAAGGGCTCATACCTAGGTTTTAAAAAGGCTCAATACTCCCGCTCCAGTAATACGACACAAGTATTTATTTCTGACATAACAATCAAAACTTGGAACGGTATAATTCACCCAGCTTCTCCTGTCTCCAGCACCGAAAGAGACGTCATTTTACTCAAAAATGATACCGATAGAATATCAGGCGAAATTATCTCCATTGTGAATGACAAAGTAAAAATAAAGTCTACCAGTTCTAAATCCAATAACCTAACTATCCATGTCGACCAAGTGAAGCAGATCATTTTCTCTAGCCAGGATGAAAAACAAAATACCACCTCATTAAACGAAAACATCGTTATAAACACATTAGGGCCAGATCGCTATTCAGCAAAATCACTGCAATCTAAGGACAAAAAACTCGAGATTACATCAGAAAAATTTGGTAACGCTAGTATAGAAATGAAAAATATTACGTCTATCAAATTTCCACATTCAGATAATGAATAAATATCAATTATTGACTCATGTTAAACATGTTACTCCACTTGATAAAACATCTCCATTACATTTTAAAATCACTCATCCTCCTACCTGTCATAACCTGCTGTTGCGTTCTCCTCACTACAGAACTGCATGGCCAAGACTTATTATTCCTAAAAAATAAAAACAGACTAAGTGGTAAACTAGAAACCAGTAACTCAGCAGGTGTTATTTTACTGAATTACCCTGAAGCTAAACTCCCCCTGAAAATCAAAGAGTCATCTATACAAAAAATTCTATTTCAGGAGAAAAAAAATGTCGTCCCCACTTCATCAGAAAAAATACATTTCACGAACGGAGATTCTCTCGCCTGCACCATTCTCACTTTGAATGAAAAAACAATTTCATTCAAATCAAGCATCACAACAAAGCAGACTATCCACAGAAATCTTGTATCAAAAATCGAATTCAACACAAATTCAGACAGAATAATATACAAAGGTCCCACTAACGACTCAAACGAATGGCATAATAAAACTAACAGCTGGAAATTTGAGAAAAACAAACTAACTACCACCAAAATAGGCTACATTTCAAAAAAAATAAATAAGCTCACTACTAACTATATAATCCAGTTCCAGCTCAAGTTCCCAAACAAACCCCCAAAACTAAGATTCTGTTTCTCAGCTAACAGCAACAAGCTTAATAGAGATTCTCAGTGTTATTACATGGATATCAACAGTCACGGAATCATAGTGCATGCATACAATAAAGGAGTCACCAACAAACTAATGGCAGTAGCTGCTAGCAACAAACTCTATCACAACTCAAAGGTCAATATTGGTTTACATGTCAACAGAGACAAAAAACAAATCGCTCTGTACACCAACGGCAAACTCGTTGCCGTGACTAAAAAAGCAATCATCAACCCAACTGGTAACTGTATTATCTTTGAGAATAAACAACACCGCGGCATTCTAACAGAACTAAGTGATATTAATACAACAACCAGCTATTCAGATAAAACACCAATGAGCCTAGCTGTAGTCGATGAAAAAATCAATAAACATGACGTCATATCAGATCTTAACGGTAAACAATCAAACGGCCAAATCATTGGTTTTATCAAAGAAAATGATCAAGACGTTATCAAATTCTTACCACTCTTCGCTAAGAAAACCACAAATATACCCAGAAACAATATAAGCACTTTAGGATTCAAAAAAGAAACATCTACCCCTACCCACAAAAAAGCTAATTACCTGCTTACCCTCACATCTGGTAACAAAATATCATTTTCCTCTTCACAAATTATCGATAAAAATATCGCCATCCAGCACCCACTCCTAGGTAAACTGCAGTTCCCTGTCAACCTTGCTTCATCTATTGAAGCCATTACCAAATAATCTGCTATTCAGCTATCATACAAGGAACCAAGATCCCATCCCTCATCCCATGGATCTTCTTCTTATCAGCCGGAACGATAGTCGCCATAGTTCCCCCCATATTTGTTTCCCCACTGCTATCGATAAAGTAATAAGGACACAGCCTAACTCTCCCTTTCATTATCTTAACAGCACCAGTCGCCTCATCGAAATAAGGATGCTCTACTACCCTACCAGGCTGATACTGCTGCATCATCCATGGCTGTGTATCAAAATCGTTTACAGCCTGCTCAATAGCCACCTTCCAGTCTTCTCCAGATAAATCATGACCTATCGTCACACTTTTAGAACCCCATGCAAGTTCATTAAAGCCACTAAGCTTTGCCACTAATCGGCGCTCTTTCTGGCTAAAATCACCCACCTCACTCCATGTGTTAACCCCCAGTCTTGGCAACGCAGCATGAGGTGGCAGCGGCGTCGGATCCATCGCCCATCCAAAAGGAACCACCCCCCGTATTCGCTGCAAATGACTACCTCGCATCTCACTCTCCCATAAACGCTTCAGAGCCGGCGACCACAGCAAAGCCAGCCAAAGCTTCTCCTCTAAATGAGGCTTACATGGTGAAGTCAAGTTACTTCGCTCAGCAAGCTCTCTCGCACCAGGTATATTCTCCCAGTCAAACCACTCAAAAAAACGATACCTGTCCTCATCATCCTGCAGGTCATCAGACTCAGCAGAAATCGTCTCATAACCAGGTCCAAGTTGCTCAGCCAGCCATGACATCTCTGGCATATAATCTGCAGACTCTTCACTAACTAGTATCTTCCCACCCTCAGGCATCAGACTCTTAAATCCATCAACAATACCACGCTCACCACCAAAAATTTCAAACCCATGCGCCGTATAAACCTGACTCAACCAAGTCGCTATCCCCATCCCTCCAGGAACACTATCTAGCTCAGTTAATGCATAGCCACTTCCAATATCCCGATCCGTCAAAATAAGATCAGGCCGAATCACTCTTGGTAATACATCTCTTAGACCAGAACCACGCTGAACTCCTACCATCCAATCAGGCTTTCCTGTATCAAATAAATCTGAAATCCACCCTGGTAACCTCCCCTTTGCAGAACGTTGATAAATCGACTCACTCGCCTTTTGAAACATCGCCAATGTATGCCCCAGACTCTCTATTTCCCTTGCCTCCTTCCTAGAAATCTTAAATGGCTCAGGTGAAAATAACCACTCAGCTCCATTCCTAAGCTTTGATGCAGGTAACGCAGACCGTATCTCCTCAAGTGTCATCAAAAAAATCCCTCTACGCTAAACTCAAAAAATTCCCCAGCATCTCCTTACCATACTCAGTAAGAATACTCTCAGGATGAAACTGAACTCCATGGATCTCCATCTCCTTATGCTTCAAACCCATTATCACACCATCCTCAGTCTCCGCAGTTATCTCTAAACACGCAGGCAACGTCTCACGCTCCACAATAAGCGAATGATAACGAGTAGCCGTAAACGGACTCGCCAAACCTTTAAAAACACTCTTCCCATCATGAATCACACTAGAGGTCTTACCATGCATCAACTCAGAAGCACGTATCACTACACCTCCAAAAACCTGACCTATACTCTGATGCCCTAAACACACTCCCAAAATAGGTATCTTCCCACCAAACTCACGGATCACATCACAGCTAATCCCAGCCTCATTGGGAGTGCAAGGACCAGGTGACACACAGATCAAACTAGGAGCCAACTCACGTATCTCATCCAATGAAATCTTATCATTCCTCACCACCTTCATCTCCGCACCTAACTCGCCAAAATACTGCACAAGATTATACGTAAATGAATCATAATTATCAATAACTAGTAACATGCTCTTCTTAAATTTAATCGTTAGTATTACCCACCAATGTATTCGCTAAACCTACCGCTCGTATCATCCCCATAGCCTTATTAAGCGTCTCTTCATATTCATAGGTAGGATTACTATCAGCTACCACTCCCGCTCCAGCCTGAACATAAACCTTACCATCCTTAACCAAACAAGTCCTCAATGTAATGCAAGAATCATGCCCCCCATCCCAGCCAAAATACCCCACAGCACCACTATAAGAACAACGTTTATTCTTCTCTAACTCGTTAATTATCTGCATAGCACGTATTTTAGGTGCTCCACTGACAGTCCCCGCAGGAAAAGTTGATCGTAGCGCATCATAAGCACTATGCGAATCATCTAACCTGCCACTCACATTAGACACAATATGCATCACATGACTATAACGCTCCACTATCATAAAGTCATCCACTGTCACACTAGCGTGCCTCGCTATCCTACCCACATCATTCCTCGCTAAATCAACTAACATAAGATGCTCAGCACACTCTTTCTCATCGGCAAG
The DNA here is from genome assembly GCA_937934595.1 of uncultured Verrucomicrobiales bacterium. Taxonomy (GTDB): domain Bacteria; phylum Verrucomicrobiota; class Verrucomicrobiia; order Verrucomicrobiales; family Akkermansiaceae; genus Rubritalea. The sequence continues at coordinate 23,137 of CALGZA010000011.1, forward strand.
AAGATCCGCCGCCAGCGCATCATCTTCCGCCTCAGTCTTCCCCCTCCAGCGCGTCCCTGCTATCGGCCTAATATCTAACTTACCATCAATAGCCCTCACATGAACCTCAGGTGAACTCCCTACCAATGAAAAATCTTCAAACTGCAATATAAACATATAAGGTGAAGGATTAACATGCCTCAAAGCCCTATACAAATCCACCGGCTCACCAATAAAATCAGTCTCAAATCTCTGACTAGGAACCACCTGAAACACATCACCAGACGCTATATATTCCTTCGCCTTCAATACCATCGCCTCATACTCATCCTGCGTAGTATTACTCTTTGGCTCAGGTATCTCATACTCAGTCAGCCCATTCAGTGGCGCTATGTGCAAGGGAACATCAAGCTGAGATATCATCGCACCTATCCTCTCATTTGCATCCCGATATGCTTCATCCAGACCACCCTCATCATCATCCAAAAACGCATTAGCCACAACCAATAAACGACGTAACTTATGATCAAAAATTAACAACGTGTCCGCTATCAAAAATAAAGCATCAGGTAGACCCAAATCATCTTCAGGTGACACCTTAATCGAAGGCTCAAACTGCTGAACCGCATCATAAGAAATATAACCCACCGCACCACCATAAAAAGGAGGAGCATCACCATGAGTCACAGGCTTATACTGTGCCATCAAATGCTCTAACTCTTGCAAAACATCACTCTCACTATCAGCCGTCCACTCACATGTCTCACCATTCTCAGACAATGAAATATCCTTGCCATGTGCAACAAAAACAGCACGTGGATCAGTACCCATTATCGAATACCTCCCACTCGCATCCGTACTCTCAGCACTCTCAAAAAGAAACGCACCATCTCGCTGCGCTATCTTCATAAACGCTGACAGAGGGGTTTCAAAGTCCGCCGCTAGCTGTGCATAAACAGGCACAACATTCCCCAGTTTCGATAAATTCTGAAACTCCTCTAAACTTGGTTTTACAGGCACCTTGCTCACAGCGCTAGAATGCTACCATACCGAAAACAATCAAGTTCAAATCGTAAATTTCTCAATGCTATGCTTGCCACAGACCCTATCCATGTGTATGCAAACTACGCCCATGAACTTATCGGGTTAAAAGCTATGCTAAAGTGGACATTACAAAAAATCGTTGGTAACAAAAATGAGCGCGAAATCAAAAAACGTATCCAGCCCATTGTTGCTAAAATCAATCAAATCGAAGAAACCCTCCAATCCGAATCAGAGGAGGACGTCCTCGCTCGCACCACAAAATGGCAAAAACACCTCCATAGATACCTCCCACTTGATTCCCCATCAAAGCGCTTCATCGAAGCAATGTCTCCTGAAGACCTTGCCACACAAGCTAAAGCAATCGATGAAAGACTCTCAGAACTCCGTGATGAATTCCCTTCACTACCCACTGTCACAGCCACACCAGAATCCATCGAAGCCGCTAAAACCGCATTCCACCTAGCAGAAGAAGAATTCTCAGACAAAAGAGCCAATTACTTAAGCGAAATCCTACCAGAAGCCTACGCTGTTGTTAAAAACGCAGCTCGCCGCATGGCTGGATCCAAACTCACCCTCGGTGATCAAGATATCGAATGGAACATGGTTCACTTTGATGTCCAGCTTGTCGGAGGCATCGCCCTTCACCGTGGCATGATCGCAGAAATGATGACGGGTGAAGGTAAAACCCTCGTAGGAACACTTCCCGTCTATCTAAATGCTCTCACAGGTCTAGGAGTCCACGTAGTCACTGTAAATGACTACCTCGCTAAGCGTGACTCAGAATGGATGGGTGCACTCTATAAATTCCTCGGCCTCACCGTAGGTTGCCTGCAAAACATGCAAGACCCAATGACGAGGAAAAACCAATACCTCACAGACATCACCTACGGAACAAACTCCGAATTCGGATTCGATTACCTCCGAGATAACGGAATGTCATCCTCTAAAGAAGAGCAAGTCCAAAGCAGACGCTATTTCGCTATTATCGATGAAGTAGACTCAGTGCTTATTGATGAAGCCAGAACACCGCTCATCATTTCCGGTCCATCCACCATTTCTAATACAGAGCAATACGTGCAATACAAAGGCATGATCGAAAAGCTCGTCAAAAAACAAAATACACTCTGCTCAGAACTCGCAGAAGAAGCAAAAAAAGCATTAGAAGCAGGAGACGAAGAACACGCAGGTCGCTGCCTCTTCAAGATCAAACTCGGCCAGCCGCGTAACCGCCAACTTGAGAAACACATGCAGGATCCAGAATCCCGCCGCCTCATTGACAAAACAGAACTCTCATTCTACCAAGACGCCCAGAAAAAAGAACTCTACGCAGCAAAAGAAGAACTCTACTTCACCATCGACGAGAAAGCCCATGATGCTGACCTCATGGAAATGGGCCGCAACCTCCTATCCCCAGATGATGAAGATGCATTCACACTCCCTGATATCGCTGAAGAATATGCCGAAATAGATGCTAATAAAGACCTATCAGATCAACAAAAAATAGAGCTAAAAGAAGAGATTAGCGACCGCCTAGATAAACAAGGTGAAAAAGTACACTCCATCTCTCAGCTCCTAAAAGCATACTGCATTTATGAAAAAGATGTAGAATACGTCGTCGAAGACCAAAAAGTCAAAATCGTCGATGAGCAGACAGGCCGAAAAATGGAAGGCCGTCGCTGGTCAGATGGCCTGCACCAAGCTATAGAAGCTAAAGAAGGAGTCACAGTCGAACGTGAAACTCAGACCTACGCCACCATCACCATCCAGAATTATTTCCGCCTCTATGAAAAACTCGGAGGAATGACAGGAACCGCAGAAACAGAAGCCGCAGAATTTAGCGACATCTACGGACTAGACGTCCTCCCTATCCCTACGAACCAACCTAACATGCGCGTCGATCTTAACGACCAAGTCTTCAAAACTCGCCGCGAAAAATACAACGCAGTAGTCAACAAAATTACAGAATGCCAAGAAAAAGGTCAGCCCGTACTAGTAGGCACCGCCTCAGTCGATGCATCAGAAACTCTATCCAGACTACTTAAACGCGCCAAAATCACCCACTCCGTACTTAACGCCAAATTCCACGAGCAAGAAGCAGACATCATCGCCCGCGCAGGTAAAAAAGGTGCCGTCACAGTCTCCACAAACATGGCAGGTCGAGGAACAGACATCAAACTAGGTGAAGGCGTAGAAGAAATCGGTGGTCTCATGGTCATCGGCTGTGAGCGTTACCAGTCCAGACGAGTTGATCGCCAGCTTCGTGGACGATGTGCCCGCCAAGGAGATAAAGGAATGAGCCAGTTCTACATCTCATTTGAAGATGACCTCATGAGAAACTTCGCAGCAGCTCAGCGCATGACTCGCATGATGGAAAAATTAGGCATGGAAGACGGCGAAGCTCTAGAACACAAATTTCTAAATAACTCAATCGAAACAGCTCAGAAAAGAGTAGAACAGCGCGACTACACTGGCCGTAAACGCGTCCTAGATTTTGATGACGTCATGAACATGCAGCGTGAAGTAGTCTACGGCTACAGAAACGAAGTCATCTCCACAGAAGACCCTCGCGAGCTCATAGACGAAATCATCGATGAAATCATCCCAGAGCGAGTTCATGACTTCCTCGAAAACAGAGACCAAGCAGCACCAGACTATGCAGAGCTTCTAAATTGGGTAAATAACACATTCCCACTCGGCCTCACAATAGAGTCATCCGGACTACACGATAGAAATACAGAAGAAAATGCTGAATGGATTGTCAATGAAGTCAAAAAAGCATACCAGCTCAAAACTGAACACGAGGAACCAGAACTTCTCGACCACCTCGAGAGACACATCATCCTCTCAGGTATCGACAAACTCTGGCAACAACACCTCTACAACATGGACTCCCTGCGCGAAGGTATTAACCTCCGTGCTCAGGGACAAAAAGACCCACTTGTAGAATACAAAGTAGAAGCCTACAGCCTCTTCGAAACTCTCATGGACAACATCAAAGGAGAGTCACTCAGTAACCTATTCCGCTCCACCACAAGCCTCGAGCACTTCGAGCAGTTCCTTCAGAGCATGCCCACAGAATACAGTGACTTCGATGACGAAATGGAAGAACCAGTAGAAAAAATCTCACAAGATAACATCAGCCAAGCTGTAGCAACAGCAGGTGGTGTCCCTCTTAAAAATAACAAAAAAGTCAAATTAAACTTACCAAAGCGTAAACCCATCAAAATCAAAAGAACGGGTAAAAAAACAGCCAAGAAAAAGTAACAAAAATAACAGTTGAGTGAAATCTTACCAAGCCTACATTAGTAATCACTAATGTAGGCTTTTTAATGAACCAAATTCACAGATACACAGCTCACAAACACTACGTATTATTTAAATTGATACATTATCACTAATAAAATACATTCTCTACAACCAGAGTCATACTTTATCCATGCCAAACATCATAAACATCCTTAGATCTTTGGGGTCACTTCTCAGCATCTTATCAATGCTTACACTCTCTTCGTGCCAAAAAAAATCACAAACCATCACTGCCAATACTCAGCCCATCGAAAAACACACACAAGATCACGGACATAACCAAATTGACTTCAACAACCAGGTAATGCCCATCCTCTCTGATAAATGCTTCCACTGTCACGGCCCAGACGCCAAAAACCAAAAATCTGATTACCGCCTAGACACAGAGGAAAACGCAAAAAAAGCACTCACCGGCGGAGGCTATGCCATCGTCCCCGGTAACCTGGAGCAAAGTAAACTCCACATGCATATCCACGATACAGGGGATGACATGATGCCCCCAGCAGATTCTAATCGCTCACTAAGTAAACATGAAAAAAATATACTCGATACATGGATCCTGCAAGGTGCCAAATACTCCAAACACTGGGCATACATACCAATACCAAAAAAAATAAAACTCCCAGAAAAAACAACCTGGGCAAAAAACGAAATTGACCAGTTCATACATTCCCAATTCGCAACTCACAACCTCAAACCAGCTCCAGAAATCAACAAAGAAAAATGGCTCCGCCGCGTCACCTTTGACCTCACTGGACTCCCACCCACACTAACAGAACTAGACAACTTCAGCGCAGACACATCACCTCATGCCTACGAAAAAGCAGTAGACCGCCTATTCCTCACTGATGCATATGCAGAAAGAATGACAAACGAATGGATGGATGTCGCACGCTACGCAGACAGCTACGGCTACCAGACCGATAAACCTCGCTTCGTCTGGCCATGGAGAGACTGGGTCATCAGCTCATTCAAAAAAAATCAACCATACAGTGAATTCATCACTTGGCAGCTAGCTGGAGACCTACTCCCTAACCACACCAGAGAACAACAACTAGCCACCACATTCAATCGTCTCCACTCACAAAAAGCAGAAGGAGGCAGCGTCGAAGAAGAATTCCGCGTAGAATACGTCGCAGACCGCCTCCACACATTCGGCACTGCATTCCTCGGCCTCACCATGGAATGCAGCCGCTGTCATGACCATAAATATGACCCCATATCCACAAAGTCATACTACGAAATGAGCTCCTTCTTCGCTAACATCGATGAAGCAGGTCTCTACTCCTTCTTTAACGCAAACGCACCACCACCACCCACTCTCCTTCTAACCACTAAGGAACAAGACAAAAACATAGCCACTAACCTCTCAACCCTCAAAAAAGCAGAGCAAAATCTCCAAAATACCAAAAACAATCAACAGTCTCATTTTCAAGCATGGCTAGAAAATAGACCCCAAACACCACAATGGAAAAACATCACAGCTCACTTCTCATTCGACTCAATAGAAGGCAGAAAAATCCCAAACAACATTAACCCAAAAGCAATAGCATCGACCAATCCAGCTAACAAAATACTTCCCCAAGGTGTCACCAAAGCTGCAGTTCAACTCACGGGTGACCACCCCATCAACATCAAAATACCAAAATACAACAGAGAAGCACCACTCACATTCTCCTTCTGGATAAAACCCACAAAACTACACGACCGAGCCGTCATCTTCCACCAGTCTCGCGCATGGACTGACTCCGCCAGTAAAGGATACGAGTTACTCCTAGAAAAAGGCAAACTCAGCGCAGCATGGATCCACTTCTGGCCAGGAAACGCCCTGCGCGTCAGAGCCACAGAAGAACTCCCCATCAACAAATGGACACACGTCTCCATCGTTTACGATGGATCCAGCTCAGCCAAAGGACTCCAGATCTACACAGATGGTAACCTAGCACCCTCAGAAATAATACGAGATCAGCTTACCAAAGAAATAGTCAAACGCGCAGGCAGATCACTAACCATCGGACAGCGCTTCCGTGACAGCGGATTTAAAGACGGCCTCCTAGACGAATTCAAAATATTCAACAGAAACATCTCCAGCATCGAAGCCAAACAACTCTTCGATAAAAAATCACTCTCATCGCTATTAAAAAAACCTCTAACAGCACTGAGCCCCTCAGAAAAAAAACAGCTCTTCCCCTACTTCCTCGGAAACCACTCAGAACCATACATTACAGCAAGTAAAACACTTCAAACCGCTCGCGCTAATTATAATGACTCTATAGACACCACCACCGGAATCATGGTCATGAAAGAACTTCCAAAACCAAAAAAAGCATTCATCCTAGATAGAGGCCTATACAGCGAGAAAGGCCAAGAAGTAACCGCAAACACTCCAGACATCCTCCCCCCATTCCCAGAAAAAACCAAAAAAAATCGCCTCGGACTCGCCAAATGGCTACTCCAAGATAACCACCCACTCACAGCGCGCGTCACTGTCAACCGATACTGGCAAATGATCTTCTCACGCGGAATCGTCTCTACACCTGAAGACTTCGGAAGCCAAGGTAATCGCCCCAGCCACCCAGAACTACTCGACTGGCTCGCCAGAGACTTCATGGACAACAACTGGGACGTCCGCAGACTACTCAAGCAAATGGTCCTCTCCGCCACCTACAGACAAAGCACTGTAACTACTCCAGAAATGAGAGAAACAGACCCTAAAAATATTTACCTCTCAAGAGCCAACCCAGCCAGATTAACCGCCGAAATGATCAGAGACCAAATGCTAGCCACCAGCGGACTCCTTAATACAACCATCGGCGGACCATCCGTCAGACCATATGAAGTTGCCTACGCACTGAAACCCATGAAGCCAGAAACCAAAGACGGCCTCTACCGCCGTAGCCTATACACTTGGTGGCAAATAACAGCACCAGCACCCGTCATGACAACATTCAATGCATCTAAAAGAGACGTATGCCGTGTAAGCAGAGACGTCACCGCATCACCACTACAAGCACTCGTACTACTCAATGGTGCCGAATTCATCGAGGCAAGCAGAGCACTTGGTATTAAAATACTCACCAAATTCCCAAACACAGAAGACCAACCAGCCATGGTAGAATCCATCTTCCGCACCCTAACAAGCCGTATCCCTACTACCCGCGAAAGAGAAATATTCCTCAACCTATACCGCCAACAATTAACCTACTACCAAAACACCCCAGAAGAAGCAGCCGCTCTCCTCAAAGTCGGTGAAGCACCTAAATCTAACACTTTGGACGATGCCAGCCAAGCAGCAGCCACAACCCTAGCTAACACCATTTCCAACCTAGACGAATGCCTAATCAAGCGATGAAACACTGCACCGGATACCAAACCAACCTAGGCATGAGCCGCCGAAAATTCCTCAACTCACTAGGAATGGGACTCGGTAGCCTAGCACTATCTAACATCCTCACACCAGAAGCACTCGCCGAAAAACTACTCGGCTCGCCTCAGTTCGCCCCTAAAGCAAAACGCATCATTTTCCTCTTCCAGTCCGGCGGCCCATCACAGCTAGACATGTTTGACTACAAGCCAACGCTCAACAAAGAACACGGTAAAGAACTACCAGACAGCGTCCGTAAAGGACAACGCCTAACAGGTATGTCAGGTAACCAATCCAGCCTCCCACTCGTCGGTTCACCATACTCATTCAAACAACACGGCGAATCAGGTAACTGGTTCAGCGAACTCCTCCCACACACCGCAAAAATCTCAGATGAAATCTGCATCCTCAAAGCACTAAACACAGAAGCCATTAACCACGGCCCAGGCATCACCATGATGCAAACCGGCTCCCAGCTCGCAGGGCGTCCCAGCATCGGATCATGGCTATCCTACGGCCTAGGATCAGAGAACCAAGACCTCCCAGACTTCGTTGTCATGAACACCAAAAACAAAGGCGGACAACCACTCGTCTCTCGCCTCTGGGGCAGCGGATTCCTTCCAGGTAAACATGACGGCGTCCGCTTCAGACCCGATAAAAACGCCGTCCTCTACCTAAACCGCCCAGATGGAGTCAGCGCCAACACCAGAAGACAAGCCCTAGATGCGCTCAATGAAATACACCAACAACAACTAGAAAAAACCTCAGACCCCATCCTAGAAACACGCATCGCACAATACGAAATGGCATTCCGCATGCAGACCTCCGTCCCTGAAGTCACAGACCTCAGCAAAGAAACCGAAGACACCTTCAACCTCTACGGACAAGACGCCAAAACCCCAGGCACATACGCTGCTAACTGCCTCATGGCTAGAAGACTCGCTGAACGTGGAGTCAAATTCATTCAGCTCTACCACCAAGGATGGGACCAACACAACAAACTCAAAAAAAATATCACCATCCAATGCCAAGAAACAGACCAAGCCTCAGCAGCACTCATCACTGACCTCAAACAACGCGGCATGCTCGATGACACTCTTGTCATCTGGGGCGGCGAATTCGGTCGCACCAACTACAGCCAAGGACCACTCAACCAAAACTTCGGACGTGACCACCACCCACGCTGCTTCTCCATGTGGATGGCTGGTGGAGGCATCAAACCAGGCATAACCCACGGTGAAACAGATGAATACGGATACAACGTCGTTAAAGACGGCGTCCACATACATGACTTCCACGCCACCATCATGCACCTACTCGGTATCAACCACGAGCAACTAACATACAAATACCAAGGCCGCCACTTCCGCCTAACAGATGTCCACGGTCACATCGTCAAAAACATCATCAAATAAACCAATCCACCACTCCCCCCAGCCCCTATGCTTTAAACCACAGTCTTACTACCGTGAACAGCCAAGACTATCTTTATTACTCCATAACTAAGCCTCTCCTCAGCAGCCATAAAAATCGGCTTTAATGCCTCAGCCCCATGTTCAGCTATAAGCTTCAAACACAGAGCCTCCTCAGCATCACTAACATAGTCACGGATATCTAACTCCTCACCCTCCTCAAACAATCGCGCCACATGCCCCTCCACCGTAGTTAAACCTAACTTACGCTTCTCAGCTATCTCAGCAGCACTCATACCCCCCTGTAACATTTCCAAAGTCACCTTATAAGTTTCACCTAATCCACGCTTAAGACCACCACCCCCAGAACCACCACCACTCCTCACCCCAGTCTTCAAACCAGCCACCGCCACCCTCTCCCCCCTCACATCAGGATGCTCCTCTAAATAATCACAAACAGCACCCACAAAAATCTCCCCATACTTCTCTAACTTCGCTGCACCCACACCATGCAACCTCTGTAATTCATCCAGTGACTCAGGCATCACCGCAGCCATCTGCCTAAGCGTCCTATCCGCAAACACCACATAAGGCGGCACCCCAGCCTTATCAGCCTCCTCCTTCCTCCGGCCCCGCAAATAATCAAAAAATGCCTCATCACAAGGCTGCTCATCATCACTCCGTGAACTACCACCCACCTTCTCAGGTTCCACTCTCTGATCCACCTGCATTGAAAACCTCTCACCACCCTTGCCCATCATCAAATCCCAGCCTAACTGCGTCATCCCTGGAACCGGATACTGTGCCTTAGATAAAGCCAAATGCCCAGACGTCAGCAACGCATCCATCACTCCTCGCCAATAACCCTTCGCCTTATCCTTACCCACCCCATAAGTCTTTAACTGATCATGACCAAACTGCTTAACCTTTGCAGTCTTAGCCCCCACAACAATATCACAAACCTGAACCATCCCAAACTTCCCATTCGTCCGAGCCACAGCTGACAAAACAATCTGCGCATCCCGTGTCGCATCCACAGCCATAAAATCCCCAGCACAAAAATCACAACCACCACAATTCTCACTAACATAATCCTCATTAAAATAACCTAACAACGCCTTCCTCCTACACTGCGGAACCGCCGCAAATCGATCCATCGCGCGTAACAACCCACGCGTCCTCTCACGCTCAGCATCATCACCTATATCATCTATAAAACGTGATAACTTAACCACATCACCAGAACCATGAAGTAACAAACAACTAGACTTCTCACCATCCCTTCCAGCACGACCCGTCTCCTGATAATACCCCTCAATATTCTTCGGCAAATCAACATGCACCACATACCTTACATCAGCCTTATCAATCCCCATCCCAAATGCAACCGTAGCCACTATCACATCACAGTCATCACGGATAAAATCCTCCTGAGCCCTAGACCTAACCCCAGCCTCCATCCCAGCATGATACCCCAGAGCATTCACCCCATTCCTCTTCAGTAAGTCCACCGTCTGCTCCACACTCTTCCGCGTCGTCCTATACACCACACCACTCTCACCCTTCCTCTGAGAAATATAATCCACCAGCTGCCTCTCCCAGTCCTTCTTCGCCCTAACCTCATAAAATAAATTAACCCTATCAAACGAAGCCCTCAACTTCACCGCATCCACCAAACCAAGACGCTCCTCAATGTCCGCCGCCACCCGCTCAGTCGCCGTCGCCGTATAAGCCACTATCGGAACCCCCACAAACAACGACTTCAACCGATTCAAAAACAAATAATCTGGCCTGAAATCATGACCCCACTCAGAAATACAATGCGCCTCATCAATCGCAAAAAAACTCGGACCCCCACCAGGAGAACGCCTCAAAAAATCTACAAAACCTCCACTAGATAATCGCTCAGGAGCCACATACAGCAAATCTAACACCCCATCCCTATACATACGCTCCACCTCCTGCGCCTCCCCCATATCCAGAGTGCTATTTAAGCAAGCCGCCCGTATCCCATTAGCCACCGCAGCATCTACCTGATCCTTCATCAGCGCTATCAAAGGACTCACCACCACACAACACCCATCCAAAACAACAGCAGGCAGCTGGTAACACAACGACTTACCACCCCCAGTAGGCATCACCCCAAACACATCCCTACCATCCAGCACCCCTCGCACCAACTCCTCCTGATTCGGCCTAAAACCAGAAAACCCAAACACATCAGCCAATACCTGCTCAACCGTCATATCCATTCTCATAAAAAAGTGTTAACATGAACACATCAAAAACGCAACGCATTAAACAGAAAAATAATGCAGACATCATGACTAAGGAAAAACCAAAATAGTAACTACATTCAGCAGCCAGAGTATCCATTATAGTAATGACGTAATGACGTAATGAAAGATTTTATATGTGATAACTTAATGACACAATATCTCCAAGAAATATCGAAAAGTCACACCCTATGATGCTTTCAAAAATAATATTGAAATAAACTAAAAATATAATAGTATATTTAATTAGATCTAACAATTTACCTAATTATGAAAATTAACACATTCTTTCAGCGCTTTACCGTGCACCTCATATTAGTCATCATTGCTATAAGCACAGTCTCACTTGATGCACGTAAATCTCGTTCCAAGCCTATGCTTTTCGGCCCAACAGGTATCCAAGGACTAGTAAAAGGTAAAACCATTGTCGTCTCAGACATACAGAAAGGCAGTCCCGCAGAAGGAATAATCAGTAAAGGAGACGTGATTGTTGGTATTGATGAGAAAAAATTTAATCTACTTATTCATGATATAACTAATGCGATAGATAATGCCGAAAGTAATAAAGCCAAAGGCAAAATGAACCTAATGATAAAAGGTGGAATCAATAAATCTATAATACTACCCACACTAGGTGAATACAGCAACACCGCTCCCCTAAATTGCAATAAAACCAACAAAATTATAGCAAACACCGCAGAGCGCCTAGCCAAACAAAAAAACCTAGGCAGGTTCGGCTTCGAAGCACTCGCTCTAATGGCTACAGGAGAAAAAAAATATATCGAGGCCGCAACTCGGCAAATAAAACAATCGAAATGGATGGATCTCGACGGCAAACCCATACCTAATCGTATCTATTGCACTTGGGACTGGAGCTACAATGCCATAGTCTTTGCAGAATACTATCTCCTCACTAAAGATGCCGCTGCCCTACCTCCTCTTAAATCCTTTGCCATCAGCCTCGCAAAAGGCCAAGATAGCAACGGTATGTATGGACACCAACTTGCAAACCCAAATAACTTTTACCGCATCCCCGGATACGGCGCCATGAACCAAACCACACTCAGTTGCTTTCTAGGCATGCTACTGGCTCAAAAATGTGGCATTCAAGACCCAGACCTAGATAAAGCAATTAAAAAGACTACCGCACATATTAACAACTTCCCAGGTAATGGCACATTCCCATACAGTGGCAGCGGCGCATACAGTGGCGCTTTTAATAATAATGGAATGAGCGGCTTAGCTGCCATCTGCTTCGAAATCATCAAAAACTCAGAAGCCACAAAGTTTTTCTCAAACTCCGCAGCCACCACATATGATCAATTAAACCAAGGTCATGCCTCTGCATACTTTAACCCACTCTGGACTTCCCTAGGTGCTGCTCGTTCAGGACCATGGGTCACAGCAAAATACTTTAAAAAAACTCTCTGGTATAACAACACTCGCCGTAACTATGACGGTTCCTGGTCGCCAGACTGGAAAGAAGGAGCACACGATGCCGTCGCCCTTCTAACATACTGCATTCCCAGAAATGCCGTCATCATAACAGGACGCGAAATGGATAAATCAATCTTCACCAAAAAAGAAAATGCCGACAATGTAATCAACCTGAGTAAATTACAAATCGATGACCTAGATCCCAAAAAACTAGTCCATATCGCTCTCAACCACCCTATGCCTCAAACCAGAAGAAAGGCCACAGGATTACTCGGGAAATATCGTAAAGAAATGACTCCAACCTATATAAAATGGTTGCAGTCCGGAACTACAGCACAAAAAATGACAGCCATCGGCCAATACGGCTGGTGGATTAAACCCAAAGTAAAACTCCCGCATCTCGATGCAATTGGTGCTATCTTGAGAAATCCAGAAGAACCTACCCCCCTCCGCTTAGCCGCTATCCAATCCATCACCTACATGGGCGATCCCGCAAAAAAATTCTATATGGACATCCTCCACTTAATGGACAAAACAGGTGATAAAAAACTAAGCGCAAACTTAAATAAATTATGCCCTCACCCATTAGAAGAAAACCTCGTAACAGATATAGAAGTCTTATACAGAAACGCACTCGCTCTCTTAAAATCAAGAGACCAAGGACAACGTGGAGCAGGATTCAGAATGATCCGCAGCTTACCGATTAAAGACTTTCACATGTTCGCCAATTTCATAGACTATGTCTTTGAGGGTAGCGATCCCACCTGGACGTCATATAACCACCCAGGCCACGATGTCACACCCGCAGTCCAGCTCTTAGCCAGCCTAAACATTAAAGAAGGACTAGACTACGCACTCAAAATATTCGATAGTCGCCCCAAAGCGAAACACTCATTCCGCCTTCATGCCACCTGGCAAGCACTAGAAGCATACGAGGGAAATGCTAAACAAGCACTTGCAAAGCACATCAAACGCCATGGAGCAGATAGAAGTTATGGTCGCCATCACGGAAAATATTTAGCCACCATCAAAAAAATCACCGAAAGTAACAATACTCCTAAATTAATCTCCATGAAAGAAGCCATAGAAGCGGGAATAAAGAAATAACAACACACATAAAGACAGTCTTACTGATCTTACCTCCCACACCAAAATTCCTACTCCCACCACCGCCAAAAAGATTTCAACACCTATCAAAAACTATCACCGCCTTAAACGAACCATCAGGCGTGAAGTTTTCCCATGTTTTTACGCTGCTTTCAGCGGCCTAAAAAAATCCCTCTAGTTATACTTCAAACACTCAACCTATACAGACATCATCATATCGCATTGGTATAAATCTCGTCTTTACGTATCCGGTGCAATAGGTTTCTTTTTTCTCATAAGCATTTGGTTTGCATGCTTACGAACTTCCATAACTTTCTGCTGGCATCAAAAAAATGCCCAATACGGAATATCTTGGGGTCACTCTGAGATTGCTTTCTTCAGCAATGAATATGAAAAACTCATGGGCATCGAAGCAAGCATAACAGAACAAAAATTTGAGTGGATAAAAGAACCATTAGATCCAGAGGAAAAAACCATCATTTTTCTACCTCCCGTTTACATAGACAAAACAAGGTTTGGTATATACACATTTGCATCAAGCTAAGAGATCTATTAACTTCTGTATCTGAGACTTACGTTTTCTTTTTTGGGTGATTATGTGACGGATGTCAGGTTGTAGATGATAGATAGCTTTTAGATGTTTGATATGGCTTAATTGTTGGCTCATC